>CAYOXD010000077.1:0-15378 GCA_964407825.1 uncultured Desulfobacterales bacterium
CCCCCCCCCCCCCCCCCCCCCCCCCCCCCCCAGTGGGGGGGTTGGCTTGGTTGGTTAGTTAACGGATCGGGATCGAAGCGAAATGTTTTTTATTTATAACACCTTGCTGCTGACTTTCATTCTGATGGGACTTCCGGTGTGGCTGCCCCTGGTTCTCTATTCGGAAAAGCGCCGAAAGAGTCTCGGGCCAAGGCTCTGGATCGATGGCCCGCCGCAGGCCGGCAGCACCCATTTCGGGGGAAGCATCGCGCCCATCTGGGTCCATGCCCTGTCCGTGGGGGAGGTGCTCTCAGTCGTACCGCTGATGCAGCGTCTGAAGACACGCTTTCCCCGCAGGCCGATCTTTCTTTCCGTATCGACTCTGACCGGGTTTCACATCGCCCGGGAAAGGCTGCAATCCACGGCAACCTGGATAGGCTTTTTCCCCCTCGATCTTCCTACCACCGTCCGCCGCGCCGTCGCGGCCGTGAACCCGGCCCTGGTCCTGATCGTTGAAACCGACATCTGGCCCAATTTCATGCGCGAAATTAATCGACGGCGGGTGCCCGTGCTGCTGGTCAACGCCAGGCTCTCGGAACGCTCCCTCCGGGGATACCGGTTGTTTTCCTTTTTTTTCAGGCCGCTGTTTTCCTCCTTCACCGGCGTATGTGCCCAATCGGGCCTGGACGTCGAGCGCTTTTCTATGCTCGGGTTCCCCGCCGAAAAGATGTATCAAACCGGCAACCTGAAATTCGATCAGCCTCCCAAGGATCCGTCCGAGCTTACGGTCAGCGCTCTGCGCCAGAGCCTGGGTATCGATCCGGGCCGTCCGGTAGTGGTGGCAGGCAGCACCCATGAGGGGGAAGAAAAACTGCTGCTGGGAGGAATGCGCCAGCTCAAGAGGCGCCGCCCGGCCCCTGCAATGATCCTGGCGCCGCGGGATCCGGCCCGGGCAGCCTCGGTGTACCGGCTGACCGGAGAGTTCGGGCTTTGTGCAAGCCTCCTGTCCGATGTCATGAGGGATCCGGGGAACCGGGACATGGAGGTGATCGTGGTGGACCTCCTGGGCCGGCTTCGGTCCCTCTATGCCCTGGCCGAGGTGGCCTTTGTGGGCGGGAGCCTTGTCCGGCAGCGTGGTCACAATCCACTGGAGCCGGCCGCCTGGGGAAAACCTGTCCTTTTCGGGCCGGATATGAGTGATTTCCTAAGCATATCCAGCGATCTCCTATCTGCAGGGGCCGCTCTTTCGGTACAGGATACCGGCACTTTTTCCAGGACGGTAAACCGGCTGCTGGACAACCGGGGGGAAGCCGAACAAATGGGGCAGCGGGCCCTGGAGATTTACCAGTCACAGGGCGGAGCGGCGGAAAGGATCACGGAGCTGGTGGGCGAGCTGATGGGCCGAGGGGAAAGGTAATCCAAAGGGCATGTCATCCATCAGGCGAACAATCGAGGCGGTGATGCGGGACGAAGCCGAAAGCAGGATCCTTGAGGCGATGCTTCGGGGAGCCTCATGGGGGTACGGTGCGGCGGCCCGGGTGAAACCCTTCCTATACGAAAATGGAATCCTGCGATCCAGGCGGTTGCCCTGTACGGTGATCTCCGTCGGCAATCTCACGGTGGGCGGAACCGGCAAAACGCCCATGGCCATTTATCTTTCCCGGCTGGTGCAGTCCCTTGGCTACTCGGTGGCCGTTGTCAGCCGGGGATATCGGGGCCGGCTGGAACGGACAGGCGGCACCGTCAGCGACGGGTGCCGAATCCTCGTTTCCCCCGAGGCGGCAGGGGATGAACCCGCTATGATGGCCGACGCCCTGGAGGGAATTCCCGTGATAGTGGGAGCGAACCGGTTTCAAGCGGGCCTCAGGGCCATGGAGGCCTTTTCCCCCCAGGTCCTGGTCCTTGACGACGGGTTCCAGCATATCCGACTGGCGCGGGATTTGAACATTCTCCTCCTGGATCACCACCAGCCCTTTGGAAACGGGCACCTGCTGCCGAGGGGCCCCCTGCGCGAACCCATCTCAGCCATGGGCCGGGCCGACATTCTCATTGAAACCCGCTGCCCGGCCGGAGAGCAGGGCCCGAGCGCGGCGCTGGCGGCCGCCGTGAAGCGGCAAGCCCCCGGAAGGCCGATCTTTCAGACCCGGTCCGTGACATTTATCCACAAAATCATCCCCGGTGACGCCCCGCTCCTGGCTGAAAGCCTCCGGTCCCCCTCCGAGCTGGCGGGAAAGCGCGTATTTGCCTTCTCAGGGCTTGCCGACAACAGGAGTTTTCACCGCAGCTTGTCCGAGTTGGGGTGTCACCTGGCCGGCACCTCCCGGTTTCCGGACCATCACTGGTTCAGGGAAGACGAGCTGGCGACTGTCAAACGGGCGGCCCGGGAAGCCGCGGCTCAGCTACTGGTGACGACGCAGAAGGATATGGGCAGGATCCCCCCGTCCTGCCGGTGGCCCCTGGACCTGGTGGTGCTGGGAATCGCGCCCGACTTCAGCCGCCAGAGCCAGGCGTTCGAGGAACTCTTGAGCGCCAAACTTATACAGATGACACGGTTTCCTTCTTGACAACGCGCCGGGCGGGCATGGTATGAGATCTATTTTTCCATTATCTAATAGGGACCTCTTCGTTTTTTCCTCACGGTGCCGCGCATCAAGATTAAGGAGTCGTTTTATTTTGGATTTGGATAAGGCAAACTCGAACGGCCTGAAACGAATCGCGCTGCTGCTCTCATCCCGCGCCATGGGCGGCATGGAGATGCGCAGCATGCGCCTAGCGACGCTATTTCATGAATACGGCTATGAAATGCACTACGGCTCCCCGAACAGGTGCGCCCTGGCCGACACAGCCCTTTCCGCAGGGATACGCTGGTTCGAGTGTTACGTTCATGGATCCCTCGACCTCCGGGCGGGTATCCGGCTGGCACGCTATTTCAAGAAGGAGCGGATACAAATCGCCATGGCCTTCTCGGGAAGCGATTACTGGATGGCGCTCATGGCGGGCAGGCTGGCCTCGATCCCCGTGATTCTGAGCCGTTCCACGGCCCACCGACTCAATCCCATGACCGCCTGGGTATCCGCCAGGGCCGACCGGCTTGTAACCGTCTCCCGCAGCATCAAGGAGATCCTGGTCGGTCAGGGAATCCCGGCCGCCAAAATAGAGGTCATCTACAACGGTGTGGACACGGAGAAGTTCTCTCCAGCGCATCTGCCAGACCGCGAGGCCATCCGAAGCAAATACGGCATCCCTTCGGACAAATTCGTTATCGGGTGTCTGGGAAGGGGGCGAAAGGGCCAGCAACTACTGCTGTCCCTCGATGGGGAGTTGGCCAAGCGCTGCCCGGATCTGCACTATTTTTTCAGTGGGCAGTCCATCCCCCAGCTCCTGGGGCCCCTGACCGAGGGATCACCCGGTCTCAAGGACAGAACCACGCTGAAGGAGCTGATCGACTTTGCGGAGATACCGGCGGTGCTGCACGCCCTGGATGCCATCGTCATGCTTCCCGAAACGGAACCTTTCAGCAATGCGGTGATCGAGGCCATGGCCATGGAAAAGCCCCTGGTGTTGGGCAAGACCCTTGGCAATGTCGAGGCCATCGAGGATGGCGTGTCCGGGGTTCTGGTGGACATCGCCGATAGAACGGCCATCTGCGAGGCCATCTGCGGGCTCTACCTCGATCCCCAGAGACGGCGGACCATGGGCTTGGCGGCGGCGCAGCGGGCCCGTCAGCTGTTTTCCCAGGAGGCCATGCTGGCCGGCTACGAGGCACTGTGGCATGGCCTGGCTGGCTGCCCTTCACCCGATGCCCTGCATTCGCCACTATCCCGTAAGATCCACGGATAGAGATGATTAAGGCCCTTCTCACGAGGTCGGATATGAACAGGACACAAGAGATGATTCCCGAGCCGGCGCAACAGGACGCCGTTGTCACCGGTCGCCGGCTGAAAACGGATAGATCCCATATCCGGCTCAGCTATATCACCCATTTTTATTTGAACCAGCAGGATATATCCGCGATCACCTCCCTCCTTCGCCGGTATGAGGGCTATTCGCCACAGCTGCTCGATCTCATCCAATTCATCATCGTGGACGACGGCTCTCCGCTGAGTTATGACATTCCGGACCTGGATCTGAATATCACCTGGCTGAAGATAAGGGAGGACATCCCCTGGAATCAGCCCGGTGCCCGGAATCTGGGAGTTCTTTACGCGCCGTCCGACAAGGTGCTCATGACCGATCTGGATCACGAATTCCCGGAGGAAACCCTGCGATATGCGGTCCAGCGTCGCGGATGCGGCAGAAGCTGCTATCGCTTTTACAGGTGGGGCGGCAAGGAGAGGCCCCATCCCAATATTTTCCTCATGTCACGCGCAAGGTTCATGATGTTCGGGGGATACGATGAGGAATTTTCCGGTCATTACGGCTGCGATGATTACCGCTTCGTCAAGATTCACAAGTATCACGGCACGCGATTTCCCAAACTGAGTCGGAGATACCGATGCCGTATTCGGGATGACATTGATTACAAGCGCTCCTATCACTCACTCGTACGGGATCTCACGCACAACAAGGCCATCAGTGCCAGAAAAAAAAGGGAAACCCTCACATACGGCCCCCTGGCAGGGTTCAGCCGGATGTTTCTGAATTTCAGCTGGGAGATCTTGCACGATCATAACCGGCAAAACGAGGTCATCCGAAAAAAACGGCCCCTCTGGAAACATCTGTGGTATTGGCGATGGCTCGTTGGATACAAATAGCCCTTCTTGACAGGACACAGGTGACGCGTGATATGGGGAGGCTAAACCTAAGATCCATGAACCGAGCATTGGAATGCCTGGTGTATTGGGCAATAACTTGTTTTTCTAGAGCTTTCGGCTCCTTGCCCAGGAAGTGGGGCCTGGCGGTGGGGGTTGGCCTGGGACGGCTTGGCTTCTGCCTCGTCCGTCGCAGCCGCGGCATTGCCATGGGAAATCTCCGGCGCGCCTACCCGGATAAAACCGAGCACCAAATCAAGGCCCTGGCACAGGAGGTATTCCGCAACCTGGGAAGAATCCTCTATGAGCTGTGCTGGTCGACATGTCTGCAAAACGGGGAGCTATGCCGCCATGTGAAGGTCCAGGGCATGGTGCACATGCGGAAGGCCTACCAAAGGGGCAAGGGGATTCTGGTGCTCACCGCCCATTTCGGAAACTGGGAACTAATGCCGGTGTTGGGCCATCTGATCGGATACCCCTTCAGCATCGTATACCGGCCCCTGGATGCCAAACCGCTTGAAAAATTCCTTGTCAAGACCCGGACCCGCTTTGGCGGCCGCATGATCCCCAAAAAAAGAGCGCTTCGCAAAATTTTAAGAGCATTGGAGCAAAAGGAAATGGTGGGTCTTCTCATGGATCAGAACGTGTCGCCGCATGAGGGGGTATTCGCTCCATTTTTCGACCGGCCAGCCTGCACCAACAAGGGCCTGGCCCTCCTGGCGCTCAAAACCGGCGCGCCGGTCATCCCCATTTTCATGCTGCGCAAGGAGGACGGATTTACAGGCCTTATTCTTCCAGAGATCCCGTTGGTAAAAACCGGAGACAGGGAAAAGGACCTCGAAATCAACACCCTGGCTTACAACCGGGCAATTGAATCCCTTGTCCGCCAGTACCCGGAGCAGTGGTTCTGGGTCCACAGAAGGTGGAACACGCAGCCATCGCCTTCGGAAGCCTGGAAGTGGCAGACGCTGACAGAACCTGAAATGGAAAAGTGATGCGAATCCGCGCGATGGTCTCCGAAGACGCCCCCCATCCTCCCGCTCCGTTCTCCATCTCCCTGGCGGCAGTGGGTGTTCTGGCACTGGGGCTGGCTGCCAGGCTCTGGCTATATGTGCGAATTCCCCTCATCAGTACGGATGGGTACGTGTACATCCAGCAGGCAAAGGCGCTGCACTTCGGATACACAGACCAGCTCCTGAGCTGCTTTCCCTACCTCTCCCCATACAGCATCGCCGTATCTGCCGCCTATAGCGTCGTTGGCGACTGGGTTCAGGCGGCCCAACTGGTCAATATCCTCTTGAGCACCCTTTCCATCCTCCCCCTCTATTGGCTGCTGCGCCGATTTTTCAGGGACGATGTCGCCTGCACCACGCTGCTGATATTCGCCCTGCTGCCCAACTGGGTCTGGGTGGGCAGAGACGCCTTGAGAGGCCCCCTCTTCTGGGCCTTCGGCCTCATGGGACTGTACCTGTTCGTGCTCAACCTGGAGCAAAGACGCCCATGGCTGCTGATATTGGCCAGTCTCTCAATGGGGCTTGCGGCCTGGGCGCGGGTCGAGGGGCTGCTCTATATAACGGTCTCCCCCGTCTTTCTTGTCTTTTCCAGCACTCGGTATCGAAGAGGGTTGCTGGATGCTGGCCTCTTTCTGTCCCCCTATCTGCTCATTCTGGCGGTGGGTCTGGTGCTGTCCCACCTGCGGGGACAGGACGTCCTGGACCTGCTCCAGCCCGAAAGGGTCTGGGATTACGTCAAGGGGCTCTTTTACCAGTACCACGGTTTTCGGGACCTGCTGAAAACCCTGCATCCGCCTGGAAATTCCGATCTCAGCCCCTACTTCTTCTCCAGAATCCGGAGCCTGCTCTGGGCGATCCCCCTGCTCTCCCTGGTGGTTCTGATCTTCGAAACGCTTCTCTATGTCTTCGGTCTCCTTCTGATCGCTGGAATGGTGTCATGGGCAAGGAAAACCTTCAGGGACCGGCGGATAGCCTACCTGGCCATCCTTTCCCTGCTGGCGTTTGTACTCCTCTATTTTTTCACCCTCTATCTTTGGTACTCGGACAGCCGCCAGCTGTCTGTCTTTCTCTTTCCGGCCGCCGTGTTCATGGGCGCCGGGGTCGAAGCGCTCAGCGCCTGGCTGTCGGCGCACCTGCGGTGGAAGCCGGCTGCCGGGTATGCGGTGGTCTGCGCCCTGGTCCTGCTCATCTTCGTCCCCAAGATTGGAATGGCCAAATATGATCGTGACAAACGGATATACCTGGACATCGGACGTTGTATCGCGCAACACGAAACCGGACCTCACGCCATCGAGGTTTGCGGCTCCTTCAAGGCAATCAACACGATCCACTTCTATGCGAACCTGAATCTGCCGGCACCGTCCTGCTTCGATCGCAAGGGGATATTCCAAGGCGGAGACCTTAAGACCCTCGCGACCAGACTCCACTCCGGCTACCGGTATTTCGTCTGGAACGAAGCCGGCTGGGACGGCACGGATCCCGACAGGATCCATCTGGAACCGGGCTGCCGGCTCGAGCGGATCAAGACCTGGGACTCCCGCAAACACGGCAAATTCATCCTCTTCGAGGCGATCAAATGAGGATCGGACTGGTATGCCGCCATTTTCAGGCCGCCAGGGGGGGCCTTGAACGGTATACCACCGGCCTGGCAGACGAACTGGCCCGGCGCGGCCACGAGGTCCACGTGTTTGCCAACACCGGGGAAGCGGCCGCCCCTCTTCGGCTGCACCGCGTTCCCCTCTTCCCAATCTCGTCCCCCGGGAAGAATCTCTCCTTCGCCGTGATGGCCCCCAGAGGATTCACCGGGCTCGACCTGGATGTGGTTCAGAGCATGGAGCGCATCTGGACCCAGGATATCTTCCGGGCCTCGGACGGCATCAACCCGGTACAGATGCGCCAGCGCTATCCCAACCCCCTGGTGCGGCGCTTCAAAGCGGCCGGCCCCAGGCGGCAGGTGCTGACCCTGCTGGAAAAGCGCATTTTCGAGAGGGGCGGCGCACGCTATGTCATCACCAACTCCAACCTGGTGAAGGGACAGATCTGCCGCTTTTACCAGATCTCGCCCGATAGAATTCGGGTGATCTACAACAGCGTGGACCACCGGCGGTTCAATCCGCAGGTCCGGGGCCGCCTCCGGGAGCAGGTCAGGCAGCACCACGGCGCCGGCCATGGGGATCTCCTGCTCCTGTTCGCAGGGAACAATTTTCAGCTGAAGGGACTCGATATCGTGCTGGAGGCCATGACCCGGGTGTCCTCCCGAAGAATCCGTCTCCTGGTGGCCGGAAGCGATGCCAGCATTTCCTACCGGCGATGGGCGGTTCAAAACGGCCTGGGGGACCGGGTTTTTTTCCTCGGCCACCAGGAGGGCCTTGAAGGACTCTTTGCGGCCGCGGATCTTCTGGTGCTGCCCACCCGGTACGACCCCTTCGCCAACGTGTGCCTGGAGGCCATGGCCTGCGGCACACCGGTCATCACCACCTGTACCAACGGCGCCTCGGAAATCATCGAACACGGCCATAACGGATGGATCCTTTCCACCGGTGAGGCCGGAGAACTGGCGGCGCAGATCCAGGCGTTCATGGCCCTTCCGGACCGCTCCCTCATGGGCCGGAGGGCCACCGAGGCGAGCGCCCCCTTCACGCCGGATCGGTACATGGATCGGCTTTTCGACCTGTACGAAAGCGTTCTGGAGGCAAAAAAAAAATGATCCCGGACACGGAGAGACTCCCCATCGAACACCGGTCCCATCTGCTCGTGAACCAGACCTACCTGCCGCTTCTCAAGTCCGCAGATCTCTTGGACTTCGACCGGTTGTATCACCATGGCGGTGAGCTGAGGAAAAAAATCCGGGAAAGAAGCGTCTACCGCTTGACCCTCGGATCCGGTGATGATGAAATTCCTTGTTACCTCAAGCGCCATGAGGCGGCCCGCCCCGCCCTTTCCGATTTGGCGGCCCATTTCCTCTTCGGGCGCAGGATGTCGCCGGGCATGGCCGAATTCGAGAATATCCTAGAGTTCAAGCGCGCGGGAATCCCCACCGTAATACCGGTGGTGGCCGGGGAACGGCGCGTCAGCTTTTTCCGCTATGAATCCTTTCTTCTGACCCGGGATACGGCCCCCTACGAGTCCCTGGAGTCCATCATCCGGTTTCATCCCGAGAGGCTGGAAAACCCACGATTCAAACACCGGTTGATCCGCGCCATCGGCCGGCTGGCCAGAAGGATGCACGAAAGGGGCTTCAACCATCGCGATTTCAACGCCACCCATGTGCTGGTAGGCCCGGCGGAGACTGGTGGCGGAATCTCCCTTTCCCTCTTTGACTTGCAGCGGGTCGACCGAAAGAAATGGCTGCGTCTCAAGTGGCGCATCAAGACCCTGGCCGAGCTCTTCTACACCATGGCCGATCCCGTTTTCGATGAAACGGACCGTCGCCTGCTCTTCCAGGCATACCGCGGAGCTTCCGGGCTCTCGTGGTGGGACCGCTTCCAGCTCTTCTGGATCGACCGGAAAACCGCACGAATCTGGAGGCATACCAATAAGATCATGGCGCGGAAGGCAATGGGAGCCAGAGACCCTGCCGGTGGGAACAATACCAAAAAGCCAGAGAGGTGGTGCTGAGGGATGTGCGGCATATGCGGATACTTCTTTTCTGCCCCCCCCCCAGGGAAGCCGGGAACACTGCTCGAGCCCATGATCGACGCCCTGGCTCACAGGGGACCGGACGGACGCGGTCTTCATGTAGCGGAAGGAGCGGGCTTGGGCCACGCGCGGCTTTCCATCATCGATTTGGAAACAGGCGGCCAGCCCCTCTTCAACGAGGACCGCTCTGTGGCCGTGGTTTGCAACGGCGAGATCTACAACTATAGCGAGCTGCAGAAAGGTCTTCGGCAGACCGGGCACCAATTCAGCACCCGGAGCGATTGCGAGGTCATCGCGCACCTGTGGGAGGAGCACGGAACCGGCTGCCTGGAGAAGCTCCGTGGGATGTTCGCCTTCGCTCTGGTGGATTTCCGGAAGCGATGCTTTTTCGGTGCCAGGGACCGTTTCGGTCAGAAGCCCTTTTTCTATCATCTGAAGGGAGATGACCTGTCCTTTGCATCGGAGATAAAGGCCCTCCTCAGCCTCCCAGGAGTGGAAAGGCGGCTGAATTTCCGGGCCCTAGACCAGTTTCTCTTCTATCGCTATGTCCCCCATCCCAACACCCTGTTCGAGGGCATCCACCAGCTGCCACCGGGCCATTTCATACTTAGGGACGGGCATGGCGTCACTGTCCAGCGCTACTGGACCCCTCCCCTTTCCCTCCCTCCAACGTCTGGGGCCGATGAAAAGGAACAGCTTTCACGGTTAAAGGAAAATATCGAGGACGCCGTCTCCTGCCATATGGTTAGCGATGTCCCCATCGGCATTTTTCTCTCCGGAGGCATCGACTCCAGCCTCGTTTCGGCTATCGCGCGCGCCCAAGCGGGGCAGCGGCTAAAGAGCTTCAGCATCGGCTTTCCCGGTCACCGGTACGACGAGTCGGCCTACGCGACCGCGGTCAGCCAGGCCATCGGCACCGAGCACCATGCCTTTGATTTCGATCCCTCCCTCGTGAAGGGACGCATTGAGGAGCTCATCCGGCACTTCGACCAGCCCCTGGCCGATCCGGCCGCCCTGCCCCTATCCTTTCTGAGTCAAAAGGCAGCCGGGCACGTCAAGGTGGTGCTGACCGGCGACGGTGGGGACGAGCTCTTCGCGGGATACGAGAAGTATCTGTCTTCCCGGCGGCACAGCCGGCTCGTAAAGGCAGTGGACCGGTTCGCACCGAGGCTTTTATCTGTTCAAGCGCTGGCCGCCGTACACCGGGACCCCATACAGCTTCGGCGGCTTCGTGCCAGAACCGCGCTCAAATTCCTGCCCTCCCGCCAGGGGGTCTATTCAAAGAGCGCCTGGGAGGGCTGGCACCGCGACCGGCTCTACAACGAGGAAACCAAGGCCAAAATCGGATCGGGCTTTATGCCCGTGCCGGCGGAACCGATCCCAGCCACATCGGTTCTAAGGGCCATGCTCCTCGTTGACCAGCAGGCCTATCTGCCAGACGACCTGCTGCTCAAAACGGACTATACGACCATGGCCTACGGCCTGGAGTCCCGGGCCCCGCTTCTGGACCATCTCCTGGCCGAGGCGGCTGCAGGCCTGCCTGAAACCCTTCTGGTCCGGGGCCACGAAACCAAAGTGGCCCTTCGGAAAATCGCCGAAGCCATGGGACTGCCGGCCGATATCACCCAACGGCCGAAGAGGGGCTTTTCCGTACCGCTCAAACGCTGGTTTCGCTCGGAACTGAAGCCTCTGGTGTACGACGCCCTGATGGAGCACACAACAACCGTTCCGCTTTACTTCAACCGGGATGCGGTTCGGAACCTCCTGGATTCACACGTTTCCGGGCGCCGCAACCATACTCAGAAAATATATACCCTACTGGTCTTTGAGCTGTGGCATCGGCAGTATATGGGAGGATGAGGAAAGAGGCCATGTATACCTTTGGATCCAAGGATCAACAGACTTTTTGGGAAAAAAATCGGGCCTCCTACCACGGGTCCTCCAGCGCACCGATGCTCATCTTTCTCACAGCCCCCTTTATTGGGCCCCAGGTACTGGATGCAGGCGCCGGCGACGGCTCCCTGTTGCGGGAGCTGCGAAGGAGATTTCCCGGCATCCAGACGGTCGGTGTGGACATCGCACCGAAACATCCAGATATTCTTACAAACGACCTCAAGGCGCTCTCCTTCAAGGGCGGGTGTTTCGACACAGTTTTCTGCTCGGAGGTCATTGAGCATCTCGGCAAGCAGGACACTCTCAAGGTGCTGCGGGAACTCAAACGCGTCCTCAAACCTTCCGGCTCCCTCATCTTGACCGTTCCCTTCGAGGAGTCATTGCGCGAACAGGAAGTGTGCTGCCCGAGCTGCGGGCAAACCTTTCATCGATGGGGGCATCAGCAATCGTTCACCGTTCGGGATTTTGAGGCCTTGGCCCAATCGTCCGGACTGGCCCCGTTGCGGATCTTCCCCGTCAAGTACAGCCGGGTCAGGCGGTTCCGGTTTCTCGGCAGGGCGTTTTTCTGGAGCCGGTGGTGGGCGCAGCGCATTCGGCGGGCAGGGGGAAAACGAAACCTGGTGATGGTGGCCGTGAAACGGTGAGGGGACGGGGAGATGATCGGGCTTTGAGGATTTGTTTTTTTACGGACACCTTTTTCCCGGCCGTGGGCGGCGCTGAGATGGTACTGGACCATCTGGCCCGGCACCTGTCGGCGATGGGCCATCAGGTGCACATCCTTGCGCCGCGGAGTCGGCGGCGCGGAAACGCCCGTGATCCGGATTATCCCGTTCACCGGTATGGCGAGCCGTCCTCCAAGCGCTTCCTGGTCCGTCAGCTCCTGGTGCCATTGGCGTGGACCTACCTGCGCCATCGGTTCGACGTTCTGCACTGCCATGCGGCGTTTCCGCAGGCCTATGTGGGCGCCACTTTCAAGCGCTGGTTTCAAGTGCCCATGGTAGTCCGCCCCCATGGATCCGATATCGTCCCGGGCGGCAGAATGCGTAAGACCCCGCGGGCCGAAACCCGATTGAAGCGGGGACTCTCGGCGGCGGATGCCGTCATCGCCCAGGGACGGTACATGAAGGAGATTATCGAGGAGCTGGGTGTCGTCGCCCCCGAGGCCATCCACACCATCCACAACGGAACCGATGTGAAACGCTTCTCCCGGTCCTCGGCCCCCTACCCCCACCGTTGCCCCTATATTCTGGCTGTCGGCAGCCTGATCCAAAGGAAGGGTTTCGACATCCTGATAAGGGCATTCAAGGGCATCGCCTCCCGAAACATCGATTTGCTCATCGCCGGCATCGGCCGGGAGGAAGACAATCTCAAGGCCCTCTGCCAACAGCTCGGGCTGGTCCACCGCGTCCGGTTCCTTGGCATGATCCGGGGGGAGGAAAAGGCAAGACTCTATCGCTCGGCGCAGTTCCTGGTGTGCTCCTCCTGGAAGGAGCCCTTCTCCAACGTCATCCTCGAGGCCCTGGCCTCGGGCCTGCCGGTGGCGGCCTCGGCCGTGGACGGAAATCTGGAGCTCATCGTCGATGGAGAAAACGGACGTCTTTTCCCGGCCGGTGATGCCAACCGCCTCTCGGACATCCTGGAGGAGCTGACTTCAAACCACCAGCTCAGGAAAACCCTTGGGCAGGGCGCGGCCGAATCCGCACGACGCTTCGACTGGCCCCTGATCGCCGCGGAGTACCTGGCCCTGTACCAGAAGGTGGCGGCGGCCTCCGGGAGAATCGTTTCTTCCCTTTGAGTCTTTGCCCCTGCCCTTATCGTTGTCGTTGTCGTAGTCGTAATCGCAGCCCTTGCCGTAATCGAATACCAAATACCACCCGATAACACAGGCAGCTTACCTGCTTTCGACACCCACAGGGCCAGGCGAAAATGCTTCAGCTTGTTTCGACTATGATTACGACAACGATTTAGGCCAGTGACAGCGCAACGGCCTCCAAAACCCTCTCCACCGTAATCTCGGTCATGCACCGCTGGTCCCCATTCTCGCAATGCCGCTTGAAACAGGGCGCGCAGGCCGGCGCCGTTCGGATGACATGGTGTTTGTCGCCGAAGGGCCCGGTCCGCCAGGGGGCCGTGGGACCGAAGAGGGCCACCACCGGCGTATCAACCGCCGCAGCCAGGTGCATGGGGCCCGTATCCGTCGATACCACACAGGCGGCCTTCCGATAGAGGGCCGCCAGCATGGGAAGACTCGTTCTGCCCGAAAGATCGAGGGCCGAAGTCTCCATCAGGGAAAGAATTTGTTGAATGACTGGCGCATCGGCCTTTCCTCCCGTGAACACCACGGCGCAGCCGAGCTCGACCGCCATCCGATCGGCCAGCGCCGCAAACCGCTCGTTCACCCACAGCTTGGTCTCCCAGAGGGCCACGGGGTTGATGGCCACAAGGGGCCGCGCCCGCTCTGCCCCGCCATCCGAGAGGAGGGCATCGACCCGGCTTTCATCCTCCGAGGAAATGGGCACATCGTACACCACCTCCCTGGAATGGACATCGATGGCCTCGCAGAGGATCAGCTGGCGGGTGAGGGCATGAACCTCCATGTCCACGGGAGGGATTCGCTCGTTCAGGACGAGGTGGCTGTGCTCCGCGTGCTGCATGCCCCTGTCAAAACCGATCTTGCGCCTTGCCTTGGCCAGAAGCACCAGAACAGCGCTCTTTAAAAGTGCATGAAAATCAATGACCACATCATAGCGGGTGTCCCGCAGCTCCCGGATAAAGACGCTCATCTCCCGAAGGGCCTGCCGACGGCCCGGGCCCTTGAGCCGCCGCACCCATTCCTTTCGCCTGGAGACGATAACCCGGTCCAGGGCCCGGTGGTTTTGCACCAGGGCCGCGGCGGCCGATTCCACCACCCAGGTAATGTGGGCGTCGGGGTAACGTTTCCGGATGGCGTTCAGGGCCGGAAGGGTATGGATCACGTCCCCGATGGCGCTGAGCTTGACGATGAGGATCTTCAAAGGAGGCCCTCCACCATGCGGAAGACCCGGTCAACGGTGATGGCCCCCATGCAGTCCATATGGCCCAGGGGGCATACCGGCTTCAAGCAGGGACTGCAATCCATCGGTTCCCGTATCACCCGGCTCGTATCCGAGTAGGGGCGGGTGGTGATGGCGTTGGTGGAGCCGAAGACCGCCACAAGGGGCGTCTTCAGGGCGGCGGCCACGTGCATGAGCCCCGAATCGTTGGTGACAAATGCCCGGCAGCGCCCGATGAGAGCCATGGCCTCGCCCAGGCTCGTCCTTCCCGACAGATCCACGGCTCTGGAGGCCATCATCCGGCAAATTTGAGCGCCCAGGGCCCGGTCCCCCGGGCCGCCGAAGATTAGGATTCGGGCACCCAATGCGGCGTTCAGCCGATCGCCCAGGGCCGCGTATCGCTCCGGAAACCATTGCTTGGCAGGACCGAAGGTGGCACTGGGATTCAACCCGATAAGCACATCCCCGGGGCCGATGCCATGATTCGCCAGGATCGCACCGGCCCGCTGCTGGTCCTTCCGGCCCGGAAAGAGCTCAAGGGTCCGGGGGCCTGCGTAAAGCCCCACCCCCTTCAATATTTCGAGGTAATAGCCCGTCTGGTGAATGGATTTGATCTGCCGGGTGCACCGCACCGGGTGGGTGAGAAGAAGACGCCTGGCATCGGTGTCAAACCCGATCCGCACAGGGATGCCCGCCAAAAAAGCGATGAGGCCCGCCTCGATGGCGTTTTGCAGCAGGATGGCCGCATCGAAACGGTGTTTTCGAAGGTCCCGGGCCAGGCGCAGGGTACCGTCGAATTTTCGGTGGCGGCCCTTGGCATCGTACACCAGCACCTCGTCCACGTGGGGGCTGTGCTCGAAAACAGGGGCCACCCATGGCTTTGCGAGGATCGAGATGCGGCTTTCGGGGAAATTTTGCCGGATGGCCCGAACGGCGGGCGTGGTCATCACCGCATCGCCGATCCAGTTGGTGGAACGGATCAGCAAACGGCGTATGTTTCGGATTTGATCTCTGTAAATTTTCATAGGTACCTATTGGAGACTTCTTCAAGTTCTCGTTGTCCCTGTCCCT
>CAYOXD010000078.1:0-15080 GCA_964407825.1 uncultured Desulfobacterales bacterium
TTATGAAACCGATTGTCGCGATTGTGGGCCGGCCCAATGTGGGAAAATCGACCCTATTCAACCGCATCACCCGTTCCAGGGCGGCCCTGGTGGACGATATGCCGGGGGTGACCCGGGACCGGCACCATGGGGATGCCAGCTGGGAAGGGCTGGATTTTGCCGTGGTGGACACAGGCGGGTTTTCCGATACGGACGCCGCCGGGTTTGCCGAGCAGATCCGGTTCCAGGTAAAACAGGCAGTGGATGATGCGGATGCCATCGTTATGGTCCTGGATGGTAAGGGGGGGGTGTCTCCCTTTGACGCGGATCTTATTCAAATGCTGCGGCAGGTGGACCGGCCCGTTTTGTACGTGGTCAACAAGGTCGACGGACAGGAACGGGAGGGGGGCGTGACGGATTTTTATAGCCTGGGCCTTTCCCAACTCCATCCGATTTCAGCAGAACACGGATATGGGGTCCCCGATTTTCTGGATGCCCTCGTGGCCGAACTGCCACAGGCCGAGCCGTCCCAGGAGACGGGCGAGATTCGGGTGGCGGTGGTGGGCCGGCCCAATGTGGGCAAATCCTCGTTGATCAACCGTATCCTGGGGCAGGAGCGGCTGCTGGTGAGCGAGGTGGCGGGAACCACCCGGGATTCCATCGATACCCGTTGCCAGGTGGGGGAACATTCCTATCTCCTGGTGGATACGGCCGGGATCCGGCGAAAGAGCCGGGTTTCGAAGCGCATCGAGAAATTTTCAGTAATCAAGGCCCTGAAAAGCATGGATAGCTGCGATGTGGCCTTGATCCTGATGGATGCCGCGGAGGGGATTACCGAGCAGGACGTGAGCATCGCCGGCTATGCCCATGAGCGGGGCTGCGGTTGTATCCTGCTGCTGAACAAGTGGGATCTTGTGGAGAAGGACAACCGGACCCTGAAGCGGTTTACCCAGGAGGTTCGTCTGGCCGCAAAATTTTTGAACTTCGCCCCCATCCTGAGCATCTCCGCCCTGACCGGCCAGCGGGTCAACCAGCTCTTCCGGCATGTCCGCGCGGTCTACGAACAGTATAGCCGGCGCATCGGTACCGGCGCGTTGAACCGGATCATGGCCCAGGCCCTCGACCGGAACGAGCCGCCCCTTCACAAGGGGAAACGCCTCAAGTTCTACTATGCCACCCAGGTGTCCACGAAACCGCCCACCTTCGTGCTTTTCGTGAGTTTTCCCGGGGCGGTCCACTTTTCCTATCTGCGCTACCTGACCAACCAGATCCGGGAGGGCACCGGGTTGGAGAAGACCCCTATCCGGGTGCTGCTGCGTCAGCGCACAGGCAGAATCGAATTCGGGAAAAAGAGGAACATCCAAAGGCGGAAGAAGAGGTAGGCCGTGGACCTGTTCGATTATCAGGCCGACAAGGCCGCGGCGGGGACCCGGCCCCTGGCCGAGCGCATGCGCCCAAGGTCCCTTTCGGCGTTTTTCGGTCAGGAGCAGGTGGCCGGCCCCGGCACCCTGCTGCGGGCCGCCATCGAAAAGGACCAGCTCTTTTCCATGATTCTCTGGGGGCCCCCGGGGTGCGGCAAAACCACCCTGGCGAGGATCGTCTCCAGGGAGACACGAAGCCATTTTTTCCATTTTTCCGCGGTCCTCTCCGGTGTCAAGCAGATCCGGGAAGTCATAAACGAAGCCCGGGAGATGCTCCGGATGCACGGGAAAAGGAGCATCCTGTTCGTGGACGAGATCCACCGATTCAACAGGGCCCAGCAGGACGCCTTCCTGCACCACGTGGAGGGCGGGCTCATCACCCTCATCGGGGCCACCACCGAAAACCCCTCCTTCGAGGTGAATCCGGCCCTAATGTCCAGGTGTCGGGTGTTCACCCTCCAGCGTCTGACCGGGACGGCGCTGGAACGGATCGTTGCCGAAGCCCTGGCCGATGAGGAGCGGGGTCTGGGGCGGCTCCATCTCACCCTTGCCCCTGAGGCCCTGTCCCACCTGGTGCGCCTGGCGGACGGGGACGGCAGGGCGATGCTCAACCATCTGGAGGCGGTGATCGCCTTCCTCTCGGGCAGCGGGGGTGCGGAACCGCTGACCGGGCGGACCATCGCGCTGGCGGAGGTGGAAACGGCCCTTGAGAAAAAGGCCCTCCTCTACGACAGGGCCGGAGAGGAACATTACAACCTCATCTCCGCCCTTCATAAAAGCCTCCGGGGAAGCGATCCGGATGCGGCCCTCTATTGGCTTTCCCGGATGCTCATGGCCGGCGAGGATCCCCTCTACATCGCCAGGCGGATGGTGCGCTTCGCCTCCGAGGATGTGGGCAATGCGGACCCCAGAGCCCTCAGCCTTTGCATGGATGCCGTGGCGGCCTTCCGGCTCCTCGGACCTCCCGAAGGGGAACTGGCGCTGGCCCAGGCGGCCGTGTACCTGGCCACCGCCCCCAAGAGCAACCGCATCTACCGTGCCTATGGGAAGGTGAGGGCGACGATCGATCGAACGGGGTCCCTGCCCGTGCCCCTGCACATCCGCAACGCGCCCACGGCCCTGATGAAATCCATGGGCTACGGCAAGGGGTACCAGTATGACCCGGATACCGAGGCGGGCGTCGCGCACCAGACTTACCTCCCGGCGGAAATCGGGGGCGAGCGTTTCTACGAGCCTGTGGACCGGGGCTATGAGAAGATCATCCGGGAGCGGATGGAATGGTGGCGGAAAATGAAAAAATAACATTTATCTCTTTACATGACGGACGGTTATTGGTAGATAAGGATTTTTCAAGCAAGGCATGGATGGGCACGGCGGACCCGGGCCCCGAACCTGAGACTGGAGATCGATTGCAATGAGTATCAGCCGAAAGATAGGTATCCTGATTTTCACCGCTGTTCCGGCCATCGTCGGTGGCGGGATTCTTTACGGTGAGTTCCACAGCTTCTTGCCGGTGGCGGTATATGAGGTCATCCTCATCAGCCTGGCGGGCGGTATTATCAGCAAGTAGCCTATCGCCAGGGGGGTGACGAGAACCCCGCGCCCACTCACCACAGGGGCGTTCAGGCCTTTGAATGCGGTTCGTCGGGGACGGCTGGCGGGCAGCGCGCGAACAACCAGGGGTGTACCCTCCTCCCAATGAGATGGACCGATCAACGCAGGTCTGCCCGAATAGCTCCCAAATAGGTGTGCCTTCGGAATCGAAAGTTGAAATGTGAGAGCCGTGCCGATACCGATTTCGATCGAGCCTCAGGGGAGATAACCGGATGGCATGGATAAAGACATATGGTGGATGATAATATAATACAGCCGGTCCCAGATCAGACCGCCGGGGTCAGTATCGAGAGCGAAATGAAAAGATCGTATCTCGATTACGCCATGAGTGTGATTATCGGCCGGGCGCTTCCGGACGTACGCGATGGGCTGAAACCGGTGCACCGTCGTGTGCTCTATGCCATGCACGAGCTGAAAAATGACTGGAACAAGCCCTATAAGAAATCAGCGCGCGTGGTGGGCGATGTCATCGGTAAATACCACCCCCACGGGGATACCGCCGTCTATGACACCATCGTTCGCATGGCGCAGGATTTTTCTCTCCGCTATCCCATGATCGACGGGCAGGGCAATTTCGGCTCCGTGGACGGAGATTCACCGGCCGCCATGCGGTATACCGAGGTGCGCATGCAGAAGCTGGCCCAGGAGCTTCTGGCGGACCTTGAAAAGGAGACGGTGGATTTCGTCCCCAACTATGACGAGTCCCTGACAGAGCCCTCGGTGTTGCCCTCCAAATTCCCCTCTCTCCTGGTGAACGGCTCGGCCGGGATCGCCGTGGGCATGGCCACGAACATTCCGCCCCACAATCTGGAGGAGGTGGCAAGCGCCATCATCGCCCTCATCGACAATCCGGATATGACATGGGCAGATCTGGTGCGCATCATTCCCGGCCCGGATTTTCCCACCGGCGGCATCATATACGGCACCCGGGGGATATACGATGCCTACCATACGGGCCGGGGCGTGGTGCGTGTCCGGGCGCGCTTCGAGATCGAGGAGGATAAGAAGAATCAGTCCGAGACCATCGTGGTGACGGAGCTGCCCTACCAGGTCAACAAGGCCAAGTTGATCGAGACCATCTCCGAGCTTATCAAACACAAGCAGATCGAGGGGATCCGCTACGTCCGGGACGAATCGGACCGCCGGGGGATGCGCATGGTGGTGGCCCTGAAGCGGGATGTGCCCGCCGCCGTGATGGCCAACCAGCTGTTCAAGCATACCCGGTTGGAGACCAGCTTCGGCATTATCCTCCTGGCCGTCGTGGATCAGCGGCCCGAGATGCTGGATCTGAAGGAACTCCTGGAGCATTTCATCCTCCACCGAAAGGACATCATCGTCCGTCGGACCCGCTATGATCTGCGCAAGGCCCGGGCGAGGGCCCATGAGCTGGAAGGTCTCAAGATCGCCCTGGACAATCTGGACGAGGTGGTCGCCCTCATCCGCGCCTCGTCCTCGCCAGCAGAGGCGAAAACACGGCTCTGCGAGCGGTTCGGCCTGACGGAGATCCAGGCCAAGGCCATCCTGGACATGCGTCTGCAGCGGTTGACCGGTCTCGAACGGGACAAGATCATCGAGGAATACAACGCGGTTTTGAAGGATATCGCCCGATTTACCGAGATCCTCGGCAGCGAGCGGTTGGTGCTCGACATCATCAAGACGGAGCTGACGGAAATACGGGATGCTTACGGCGATACACGGCGGACCGAAATCGTCGAGGCCACCCGTGAGATTACCATAGAGGATATGATCGCCGAGGAGGATATGGTGGTGACCATCTCCCAGGCCGGTTATATCAAGCGCACGCCCTTGAGCGTCTACCAGAGCCAGCGCCGGGGCGGCAAGGGCAAAACCGCCATGGGGACGAGGGAAGAGGACGTGGTGAAGCTTCTCTTCGTGGCCTCGACCCATCACACCTTTCTCTTTTTCACCAATCGGGGAAAGGTATACTGGTGCAAGGTGTACGATATCCCCCAATCGGGCCGGATCGGCCGCGGCAAGGCGGTGGTGAACCTGCTGGATTTTATGGACGGTGAGCACCTGACCACCGTGCTGGCGGTTCCGGAATTCTCGGAGGGATACCATGTCATGATGGCCACCGCCCGGGGGATAATCAAGAAGACGGACCTGATGGCCTTCTCCCGGCCGCGCTCTGGCGGTATCATCGCCCTTAGTCTCATGCCGGATGACGAGCTGATCGGCGCCCGCATCACCGACGGGACCATGAACGTGTTCCTGAGCGGGGCCAATGGCAACTCCATCCGTTTCAACGAAGACGACATCCGGCCTTCAGGCAGGACCGCTCGCGGGGTCCGGGGAATGCGGATCCAGGAAGGGGACCGGATCGTGTGCATGGAGGTCATGAGCCACGGCCAGACCCTCATGGTGGTTACGGAGAACGGATATGGCAAGCGAACCTCCATCGACGAGTACCCGGTTCGTCGCCGTGGCGGCAAGGGCGTTATCACCATCAAGACCAACGAGCGCAACGGCCGGGTAGTGGCCGCCCTCCTGGTGGAAGAGGACGATGAGCTGATGCTCATCACGGATGGCGGGAAAATCATCCGTATGCCGGTGGAAGGGATTTCGATCATCAGCCGCAACACCCAGGGGGTCAAGCTCATGGGTCTTGCCCCGGGCGAGAAGGTGACCAGCGTGGCGCGGCTTCAGGGGGCGGCCGGCATCAGCTCCGAGGATGACTCCGAAGATGACTCCGGGAGTGATCCGGAAGATGCTGAAGATGCTGAAGATGTGGATCCGGATGGGGACGGGGAGGCCTAGGGCCTGTGCCCCCGCGCCTGCGGGTTCCCTCTAAATATGAGCGGCAGGAAGTTGGTGAATCGAGTGGTTATGAAGGGTAAAGGGCATGCGGATGCGGCCCGGGTCGCCGTGGTGGGGGGCGGCAGTTGGGGAACGGCGCTGGCGAATCTCCTGGCGGACAAGGGATATCCCGTCGATCTTTGGGTATATGAGCCTGAGGTGAGGGATCAGATTGAAACGCTTCGGGAAAATCAAGCCTTCTTGCCGGGGGTGACCCTTTCGGAGAATCTGAGGCCGTCCAACGATCTGGATGCCGTAATTTCGGAAAAGGACCTGGTCCTGTTGGTGGTGCCCTCCCATCTGATGCGGCATGTGGTGATGCAGATGCGTGACGCGCTGCCGGCGGACGCCGTGCTGGTTTCCGCGGCCAAGGGGATCGAGAACGACACGTACCTGACCATGAGCGGCGTGATCCGGGAGGTGCTGCCCGGGATACGGGACGATCGTCTGGCTATCCTTTCGGGACCGAGTTTTGCCCGGGAGGTGGCCCGAAAGGTGCCCACGGCGGTGACCGCGGCCTGCAAGGATCCGGCTGTGGCCCAGTTCGTACAGGCCGTGTTTTCGTGCCCCTACTTCCGGGTGTACACCCACGAGGATGTCATCGGGGTGGAGCTGGGAGGGGCCGTAAAGAATGTGATCGCCATCGCCTCAGGTATCATTGACGGGCTGGGGCTCGGATTGAATACCCGGGCGGCGCTGATTACCCGGGGGTTGGCCGAGGCCAGGCGGCTGGGGGTTCAACTTGGAGCGGATTCCAGGACCTTTTCAGGGCTTTCGGGGGTGGGGGACCTGATCCTGACCTGTACCGGAAGTTTGAGCCGGAATCACTCCGTCGGGATGAAGGTCGGCGGTGGGATGCGTCTCAAGGAAATTCTCGCCGAGATGAAGATGGTGGCCGAAGGGGTCAAGACCGCCCGGTCCATTTATTTCCTTTCGCGCAAGATCGATGTGGAAATGCCCATATGTGAAGCGGTATATGGGATTCTCCACGAGGATGTCTCTCCCATGGAGGCCTTGAGCCGTCTCATGGGCCGGAGCCTTAAAGATGAATTCGACGGGTGGGCCGCCTGATCGCAGTGGCAAAGAGGCGCCGACGTCTCCGGTCAGACCGGCGTCCCACAAGGGCCAGGGCCATCGCCGCAGGCTGCGGGAGCGGTTTCTTCGAAACGGGCTGGCGGGGTTTCATGACTATGAGGTTGTCGAGCTGCTGCTGACCCTGGGGACCCCCCGCAAGGACTGCAAGGACATGGCCAAGGCCGCCATGAAGCGCTTCAAGAGCCTTCCCGGTGTGCTCGAGGCCCCTGAACGGGCCCTTTGCGAAATCGAGGGGGTCGGTCCCGCCAACATCATCGGTCTCAAGCTGATCAAGGCCGTGGCGGACCGCTACCTTGAAAACCGGCTCATCCGCCGGGATCCCCTGCATAACGCGGGGGCGCTGTTTGATTACCTCTATCACCACCTGCGGGAAAGGCACCGTGAGTGCTTCAAGGTCGTGTACCTGAATGCCAAGAACCGGGTGCTGGACATGGAAACGCTGTTCGAGGGCACCTTGACCGCCAGCGCCGTCTACCCGAGGGAGGTCCTCCAGGCCGCTTTGGACCAGGGGGCGGCCGCCCTGATCTTCGTCCACAACCATCCGTCCGGCGATCCGGCCCCCTCGCCGGAGGACATGGACCTGACCCGGAGGCTCATCTTCGCGTGCAGGGCCGCCGGTGTGACGGTACACGAGCATCTGATCGTGGGAGACAACTGTTATTACAGTTTTGCCGAACACGGTCATATCGCTAAAATAAGCGCCGAGTTTGAAAACCTATGACCGAAGAGAAAGCTGAAAGACATCCCCCGTGCTTCGGAGACCTGGAAACCGTTTTCCCCATGGGGGACGACGGGCTGCGCCACTCTCCCTGCAAATGCCTCCACTGCGGGTCCAAAACCGAATGCCTGCGAAAGGCAATGGCGGCCGGGGAGGGCGCGCGGGTCCGGGAGGAGATCGTGGACCGGGCCTATGATTCGGGGGTGATGGGGTTTTTTCAGCGATGGGCCAGGAAGAAACAATTTCATCAGCGGCGGCGGGCGTCTGAAAGGGCCGCCAAGCAGGGGGGAGGTTCATGAAAACAGTGCGGGACATCGAACTATCCGGAAAACGCGTGCTATGCCGGGTCGATTTCAATGTGCCCCTGGACGGAGAGTGCCAGGTTACCGACGATGCCAGGATCCGGGCCGTCCTGCCCACCCTGGCGTTCATCCTTGCCGCGGGCGGAAAGCTCATCCTGGCCTCCCACCTGGGGCGTCCCAAGGGCAAACCGGTTGACGGGATGCGCCTTTTGCCCGTGGCCCGCCGCCTGGAGGCGCTTCTGGGAACAGCGGTGGCCATGGCGCCGGACTGCATTGGCGGGGAGGTGGACACGCTGGTGGGCCGGATGGGGCCGGGAGAGGTGCTGCTGCTCGAGAACCTGCGGTTTCACGAGGCCGAGCAGAAAAACGACGACGCCTTCGCCGCCTCCCTGGCGGCCCTTTGCGATGTCTACATCAACGATGCCTTTGCCGTCTGCCACAGGGCCAATGCCTCGGTGGAGGCGGTGACGCGTCACGCACCGGTCTGCGGCGCGGGGTTTCTCCTGGAGCGGGAGCTCGACTATTTCAGCAAGGCCATGACCACGCCCCGGCGGCCCCTGGCGGCGGTGGTGGGCGGCGCCAAGGTGTCGAGCAAGCTGGGCGCCCTGAAGAACATGATGACCCATGTGGACAAGCTCCTCATCGGCGGCGCCATGGCCAATACCTTTCTCAGGGCCGGCGGTCTGGCGGTGGGAAAATCGAAGATCGAGGAGGATCTGCTCGAGAGCGCAGCAGACATCATGCGGGAGGCGGGCGACAGGGGAATCCGGCTCTATCTGCCAGTGGACGCGGTGACGGCCCCGGAGCTTGATGAAAAGACGACAGTCCGGATCGTTCCCGTCCAGGAAATCCCGGAGGCCGCCATGGCGTTCGACATCGGACCTGCCACGAGCCTCATCTATGCCCAGGCGCTCTATGATGCCAAGACCATCGTCTGGAACGGTCCCATGGGTGTTTTCGAAATGGACCCCTTCAGCCGGGGGACCCTGGCCATGGCCGGCAGCATCGCCAATGCCCATGCCCTGACCATCGTCGGCGGGGGTGATACGGTGGCCGCCCTTCACCTTGCGGGCGAAGCGGATCGCGTCGGCTACATCTCCACCGGCGGCGGCGCCTTTCTGGCGCTGCTGGAGGGAAAGACCCTGCCGGGGGTAGCCGCCCTTGCGGCGGCGGAAAAGGGGCGTGAAGGCTGAGGCTCAAGGCCGGATACGGGGTGGCGCTGGGCTGCATCATCGCGGCCGTTGCCGTCTATCTGTTTCGCGGAACGCTGGCGGATCTTTGGGCCTCGGCATGGCCCGTGTTGTCTGACCGCGAGCGGTGCCGCGAATTTGTGTCCGGCTTCGGGGTTTCAGCGCCCCTGGTCTTCATGGGAATCCAGGTCCTGCAGGTGGTTTTCGCACCGATTCCCGGGGAGGCCACAGGGTTTGTGGGCGGCTATCTTTTCGGAACCTTCCAGGGGTTTTTGTACTCCAGTATCGCGCTGACGCTCGGTTCCTGGATCAACTTCATGATCGGCAGGCTGTTGGGCTGGCGGTACGTTCGCAGGATGATACCGGCAGGCGTTCGTGAACGCATGGATTTTCTTCTGCGGCACCAGGGCGTTGTCATCGTGCTCATCCTCTTTATCGTCCCCGGATTTCCCAAAGATTACCTGTGCCTCCTGCTCGGCATCAGCGCCTTGCCGGCCCGGGCCTTCATCCTGATGGCGGGCCTCGGCCGCATGCCCGGGACCTTGATGCTGAGCCTCCAGGGGGCCAGTCTCTACGGGCGGCATTATGTGGCGTTAGCAGTCCTCTTCGCCGCCTGCCTCCTTCTGGTCTACCTGGCCTACCGTTTCAGGGAATCCCTGTACCGGTGGATCGAGCGGCAGAATCATGATGCATCCTGATCCTCCTTCCCCCCGGTGTCGGACTTGGAAGCTGGACGAAACGAATATCGAGGCCGAAGAAGGCTTATGAATCAGGAAGCAAGGTGGACCATCCGGTGGCTGGGCGGTGTTCATGAAGCGGACCGGCATCGGTGGGACAGACTGGCCCGGCCGATACAGACGCCGCTATTGGAGTGGCCGTGGTTGTATCACCTGGAGGCCTCGGGGAGCATCTCCGCCAGACTCGGATGGCAGCCCTGCCATTTAACGGTCTGGGACCGGCACGAGCTGATCGGTGCCGCACCGCTCTATATCAAGACCCATAGCGAAGGGGAGTTCATATTCGATCACATGTGGGCGCAGCTGGCCGCCCGGTTCGGTATCGCCTATTATCCCAAAATGGTGGGCATGAGCCCGGCGACCCCATGCGCGGGGTATCGGTTCCTGATGGCAGAGGGTATCGATCGGGCCGCCCTGATGCGCCGGATGCTTTCTGCCATCGACAGGTATTGCCGCCAGGCACGGCTTTCCTGCTGCCACCTGAATTTCGTCGATTTGCCGTGGTTTTCCAGATGGCCCCTGGACGGGTTTATCCCTTGGCGGCATCAGGCTTTCCTGTGGCGGAATAAGAACTACCACTCCTTCGAAGAGTATCTTGGCGCCTTTACCTCCTCCCACAGACGCAATATCCGCCGGGAGCGCAGGCGAATGGACGCACAGGGCATCACCATCCGGGCGCTTGCGGGCGATGATATCCCCGAGGACATGCATGAAACCATGTATGCTTACTACCTGAAGACCAACGCCAGATACGGCCCCTGGGCCGCACGCTACCTCAATGGCGATTTTTTCAGGCACATCTTCAAGCACTACCGCCACCGGATGCTGATTTTCGTCGCCCACAGGGGGGACTCCTCCCCGCCGGCGGCTCTTTCCCTGCTGCTGGTGAAGGACCGCCATTTGATCGGTCGATATTGGGGCTGCGAGAAGACCGTCAAGGATCTTCATTTTAACATGTGTTTCTATGCGCCCATTGAATGGGCCATCGAAAACGGCATTCAGACCTTTGATCCGGGGGCCGGGTCCCCCCACAAGATTCAGCGTGGCTTCAGTGCGGTGGCCAACACCAGTCTGCACCGGTTCTACGATCCGCGGCTAGGGGGTCTCTTCCGGCACCTCATCGACGAGGTGAACGAGATGGTAACCGCCGAGATCGACGCATTGAACCGGTTGCTGCCCTTTGCTCGGCGCGGTTAGGGAAGCTGTCTCCCCGGGCAGAGGATAACATTCTAATAAGGATAGGAAAAAATGTCCGAACAAAAGTTGGGAAACTGGAAAAAACGATCCATAACGTTAGGTCTTATTTTGGTGTTGGCCCTCATATCCCTCTTTGGCTCTCGATGCCTGAGCATCTTTTCCCCTCCTGCGGACATCCCGGCCGATGCGGCCCCCGATTTCGCCCTGATGGCCGAAGCCTGGAACACCATCCAGAAGGTGTATGTGGACCGCTCCGCATTGAAGCCGAAGATGATGACCTACGGGGCCATCAACGGCCTGGTGAATTCCCTGGGCGACACTGGCCACAGCACTTTCCTGACCCCGGAAATGCTCAAAGAGGATCGCAAATACATGGGGGGAAGCTATAAGGGGGTCGGCATTGAACTGAGGATGAAGAACGGCCGTGTCTTGATCGTCTCCCCGTTGGACGGATCCCCCGCACAGAAAGCGGGGCTACGCTCCGGAGAGATCATTACCATGGTGGACGGCAAACATCTCACGGGGTTGAACATCATACAGGTGGTGAAGCTCATATCCGGGCCGGTCGGCACCCCGGTCACCCTGACCATTTTCGACCCGGTCAACGGAAAATCCACGAAGGTGACGCTGATAAGGGCCTCCATAAAAATAGATAATATTCGCTGGAAACGCCTCCCCGGTAGCCGGATCGTTCAGCTCCGCATCGCTGGATTCAACAAAGGGGTGACCACGGCGCTTCAAGAGGCGCTGAACAACCTCAATGCCCACGGTATAAAGGGAATCATCCTAGACCTGCGCAATAACCCTGGCGGACTGCTGGATGAAGCGATCGGGAGCACGAGCCAGTTTCTGGCGAAGGGCAATGTCCTCCTGGAAAAGGACAGCGCGGGGAAAATAACTTCCGTACCGGTGAAACCCGGCGGCCTGGCAACTCATATCCCCATGGTCGTCCTGGTGAACGGGGGAACGGCCAGCGCCGCCGAGATTATGGCCGGCGCCATCCAGGACGCCGGCAGGGCAAAGGTTTTGGGGAGAAAGACCTTTGGCACCGGTACCGTGCTCAGGCAGTTCAAGCTTTCCGACGGATCGGCGCTGTTGCTTGCCGTAAGGGAATGGCTGACGCCGAAGGGACATTCCATCTGGCACAAGGGGATAACACCGAACATCGTCGTCAAACTTCCCCCTGGCAAGCAGCCCCTGCTTCCGGGCGAGGAGAAGGATCTGACCCCCGCAAAGCTCGAGTCGAGCGGGGATACCCAGCTCCTTGCGGCCTTGAAGCTGCTCAGCGGGGAGGGCAAAGCGCGCTAAGCGCCTCCAGCGCGACCGTATCTGCAGGGATCATCTGACAGCCCGCCGCCTATCGCATGGGATGGGAGTGGAGCGGCCGATTCAGCTTGTGCAGGAATTGTCGCTTGTGTTTGGCCTTGTTTGCCATGAGGTGGTAGACACCTAACTTAGTGATATCCATTACGATCATCCAGACCAGATTATAGATCCACACCAGTGCGATGAGCGCCCAGGGGAGCTTCGGCACCAGCCAGCCGAATCCGGTCATCAGAACGGCAAAGGCCTGGGTCCCCACGATGGCGAGGAACAGGGGCCAGGAGGGAAACGGCTTCCTCCAAAAAGACTTCGTGGTGCGGGTGATGAACAGCATCAGATGGCCGCCGGCCACCAACTGCAAAAACAGCATGGATTGCAGGTGGTGAATGTCCAGAAACAAGTACAGCTTGCCGATGACCAGCAAGCCGGAGCTCTCGATCACCGCCAGGAACCCCAGAACGCTTGAGATGGTCAGCACCCGGCCCATTTCCCAGCGCACCGGAGTGGGACTGAGGTAGGTGTTGTCATAGGCGATGGTCATGATCGGAATGTCATCCAGCAGCGCCAGAATGATGATCATCATCGCCGTGAGGGGAAAGTAGTTGAAGGCGATCATGGCGGCCACCACGAACACCATGATATCGATGGTCATGGCAATGCGGTAAATGGTGTAGCTCATCATCCGCTCAAAGATGCGCCGGGATTCCTCCACCGCGCGAATGATCACCGACAGGCCCGGCTCGGTGAGCACCAGGGCAGCCGCTGACTGAGCCGCGTTGGTGGCTCCGGAAACCGCGATGCCAACCTCGGCCTGCTTCAGGGCCGGCGCGTCATTGACCCCGTCACCGGTCATGGCCACCAGATGGCCGCGTTTTTGTAAGGCCTGGACGATGTTGTATTTATGCTCGGGGAAGACCTCGGCGAAGCCGTCGGCTTTCTCGATGGCGCGTGTCAAAGCATCTCCCAGCTCGTAGGTATCGTGGTGAGAGAAAAGCTCCGAAGCAGGCTTGATGTTGGTTTTCAAACCCAACTGGCCGGCGGTTTCCCGGCCGATGGCGACATTGTCGCCGGTGATCATCTTTACGTCGATCCCGTGCGCCTGAGCCTGGGCGATGGTCTCCGCCGCGTCATCCCGGGGTGGGTCGAACAGCGGCAAAATGCCCATGAATTGCCATGCATCGCCGCCCCCGCTGGTCTGAGCCACCCCCAGGGTACGGTACCCCTTGGCCGCCAGTTCATCCACGGCCTGCCGGATTTCAGCCTCCAAATCATGCGACAGATGGCAAAGCCCCATAATGACCTGAGGCGCTCCCTTGGTCACCTGCAGGGTGTTTCCCCGGTTATCCTTGACGGTTGCCTCGGTTCGCTTGCTCACCGGATCGAAGGGGACGAATTTTTCCTGCACGTAGGCCTCCAGCACCCCTCTATCGTGCAGCCCCCCCATCACCGCCAGGTCAATGGCGTCCTGGTTCTCTTCCTTGGAGGCAAGGCTGGCCACCAGAATCACCGTTTGCGCATCGGTCGCGCCGAAGGTTATCGGGTCACCCAAGGTCAGTTGGTTTTTGGTCAGTGTGCCGGTCTTGTCGGAGCACAGTACATCGATGCCCGCCATCTCCTCGATGGCTTGCAGGCGGGAGACGATGGCCTTCATTTTGGAGAGCGCCAAAGCCCCCAGGGCCATGGTGACGGACAGGACCGCGGGCATCGCCACGGGAATGGAGGCCACCACCAGGATCAGCACGAACTGGACCAAATCGACGATGGGTGCCCCGCGGACGATTTCCACCACGATCAGGATGATGCTCAGCCCGATGGCGATGAAGATCAGAAAATCCCCCACCTTCATGACGGCCTTCTGGAAATGGGAGACGGCACCGGCGGTTTCCACCAATTTGGCGGTTCGGGCGAAGAAGGTGTTTCCTCCGGTGGCCGTCACCAACGCCACCATCTCCCCTTGCTTGGCCACCGATCCGGAATAGGCGATCTCCTCGGGTTGTTTATTGACCGGCAGGGACTCTCCGGTCAGGGCGGACTGATCGATGCTCAGATAATCGCCGTCGACCAGCTTAATATCCGCGGGCACGATGTCTCCCGGACGGATCCGGATCACATCTCCCGGCACCAGGTCGCTGGCCTCGACCTCCTGCCATTTGCCGTCCCGCAAGGCCCGGGCCTTGAGCGCCAGCTGTTCCTTCAGGGCATCGAGGGCATTGCTCGCTTCGTGTTCCTCCCAGAAGCCGATCACGGCGTTGAACAGGAGCAGGAATAAGATGATGTAGAAATCGCCCCAGCGTTCAACCGCCCCGGAAAGAATGGCGGCCACCTCGATCATCCAGGGGATCGGCCCCCAAAAGTAGCTCAGAAACTGTAGCAGGGGATGGCTCTTTTCTTCATGCAGGGCATTGGGACCATAGGTCTCCAGCCGGTTTTGGGCCTCGGCTTGGCTCAGCCCCTGGACGCTGCTATTGAGCTGACTGAAAAGATCTGCGCTGCTCTTTGCCTCGGCCTCTTCGCCGGTAATGATTTCTGGTATGGGCATAACGTATCCCTCCACGGTGAAGTTGGATGCCGGATCGGTGGGTATTGACCCGAAGTCACACTAAGTAACCCTAAGTTGATTTCTCAAAAAGATTAATAGGAAGAATCCTGTAATTGGAAACGAATCGGGCTGTATATCGGATCGTGTC
>CAYOXD010000079.1:0-15026 GCA_964407825.1 uncultured Desulfobacterales bacterium
TCCGCCGGACTATTTCGACGATGTCGGCCACTGGATGTACACCCACTCCTGGAAGGACGCCAATATGGGCCTCGTCACCGATCCGGCCAACTCCTATGACAACGTCATCACCCACGACATTGCCCTCGGCATGAACAACCCGATGTTGAAGGACGCGGCCTCTGACTCCGGCGGGCTCTACATGGCCGCCTACAACAAGGCGCAGCTGATGGCGGCCTTCTATTCGGCCGGGCTTCAGATGACCAGTGCGGTTGGCTTTACCTCGCCCGTTGTGTCCGTGGATTCGGCCAACAGGATTCAAAACGGAAGCGATCTGTACCTGGCTCTCTTCTTGCCCCAGGACGCCACGACCTGGGTCGGCAACGTGAGAAAATTCGAACTGGGAGACGGCAGCAACGCCAGCCAGGATATATGGATGCTCTATGACGCAGCCGGCAATGCGGTCTTGGACAGTAGCGGCGATTTCAAGCCCCACACCACCCCCTTTTGGGGCAATACAAATACTTCCTACACCAGTGACACCGGCATGGACGTCCGGGAGGGCGGGACCGGTGACGTGATGACCGAAGCGCTGAAGGCGCAATTCCAGGCGGGAACCTATTGGCAACGGCCCATTTACACCTATGATTCCACATCGGGCGCCATGGTTAAAATGGAATGGAACACCATCACCCCCTCCCAGCTCGGCATCAATTCCGGGGATGCCACCGCCGATGCCCTGACCCGGGACAAGGTGATCAATTTCCTCTATGGCTACACCTACGATGCGAATGCCACGACCCACGCGCCCATCGCCTGCCGGGATTGGGCCCTGGGCGCCATCGTGCACTCCCGCCCGGTGGTGGTCGATTACTACGATACAAACAACGCCCTGTCGCATCGCTACATCGTCGTCGGCGCCAATGATGGCATGTTGCATGTTTTTGATGCCACTACTGACGCCAATGGGAACTCCAGCGGGAAAGAATTATTTTCCTTTGTTCCGCCGGATCTTCTGTCAAAGCTGCAAGACGTTGCGACAGAGCCCTATGTGCCCATGGTGGATGGGCACCTCACGCTCTACACCCAGAACGGCAAACCGAAGTACTTGATCTTCGGCGAAAGAAGGGGCGGCAACAACTATTGGTGTCTCAATATTTCCAACACCAACCCACTTAACTGGACGGTCCAGTGGCAGTATTCCAACTCTAAAATTCAACAGAGCTGGTCCGAAGCCGTCGTCAGCACCATTCCAGTGGGGGTGAATGCCACCACCGGGCAGCGCACCTTCCAGGATGTACTGGTCTTCACGGGGGGATATGACACTACGGAGGACAACTACCCAGAGCCCTTCAATGACTCGGATAATACAGGGACCGTGTTCAATTCCAACGGCACCGTGGACAACTCCAAGTGGAAGCCCTCGACCGTGGGCCAGGATGTGAACGGCAACGGGCAGTATGACCTGTATAACCCGGGAATGGATGACCACGGCAGAGGCGTTTACGTGGTGGACATCGACGACCCCGCCACTGTCGTAAAGGATTCAAACGGCAACCAGTTGCTCCCCTTTTCGGTCACCTACGGGACGAGCGATGTCACCACCGGCGCGACCCAGACCCTGACCGGCCTGAAGTACTGCTTCCCGGCCTCGCCCGCCGTGGTGGGGGAGACCTACTCGTACCTTGACAACAGCAACGCTGAATATTCAGCATTAAATGTCCTCAATCGCATTTATGCCATCGATATCTATGCGAACCTCTACAGGATCAATTACCAATTCGATGTGAGCAACACGGGCACGGTGGCCGCCCCCAACTACACCGTCACCTCAAGCGGATGGCAGGTCAAGCATATATTCTCCGGAAATCCGGGAAGCACCAGCGCCGACGGCCAATTCGGGGCGGGGACGGATACGAATGACAAGGCCTGGCGGAAGACCTTTTTTCCGCCCGCCGTGTCCCTGGGAGGAAGTTGCAGCTATTTCGATGCCAGCAATTACTACTTCAAGGATACCACCTTTTCGGGGCTGGACGATATAGCGACGCTGTACTTCGGCACAGGGGACAGGGCGCACCCCAACTATACCATGATCAAAAACCGCTTCTATGCGGTTTACGACGACTCCTCCATCACGGCAAAAAATACCGTGACCAACCAGACTGTAACCGTCTCCACGGTGCCCTATACTGAAAACAACCTGGTGAATGTGACCTGCGACCAGCTCGATTCCACAACCGCATCGACCAGCACCAAGACCGCCATTCAAACGGCCTTGACGGACGATGCCACCTATCTAAACGGCGGGAGCCTGGCCCTTGAAAATGGCAGCAACGAAGATGATGCCAAGGGATGGTATATCGTGCTGCCGGATCAGATTCCTCCTGTCGACCCGCAACAGCCTAACGGCCAGCAACAGCCTGACGGCACCCATGCCGGCGAGAAGGTGTTGAGCGTTCCCGAGCTCTTCTATAAGGTTGTCTACTTTACCTCCTACAAACCGTCCATATCGGATCCCTGCCATCCCCAGGGCAACGGGTTCTTCTATTCCCTGAACTACTGCGACGCCACTGCGGTGTACGGTAACCAACGCTCGGCGGAGGTCGACGGCATTACGGGACTTCCCTCCGAGCCGGCCATTATCACCCGCTTGGGAAGGGCGGCCGCGATGTCCATGATGGGCGGGTCCCTTACCGGGAAGGGTGGCCCCGGTGGCGGGGGCGGCGGCGGGGGCGGCGGCGGCGGATTTGGAATAAAAAGTCCCCCCCCCGGCTTGCAAATCTATTATTGGCGCGACAGCGACAGCCAGAACTAAAACAAACGAATGGAATGGGAGCCATTATGATGACATCACACGGAAATAAGGCCCTTCGGATATTGGCGATCACCTGCCTTCTGCTGGCAGCGGTGCCCTTTACCTGCAACGCGATGTTTGTTGTTCAAACGAAAATCGCCACCGGAACCATCACGAGCCTCCAGAACAATGACATCACGCTCGACTACGGGATCACCTACTATCCGGCCAGTCCAGACGCAAAGCTTCACGTGGGGGTGGGAAACCAGGTCACCCTCAGATACTTCAAGGCCATAAATGGGAAATACCTTTACACGAAGGTCGCAAAGGGGCGAAACAGCCTGCGCCCCCTTCCGCCACCGACAACGCCAAGAAAGAAAGGATTCAAGTAGGGGCCTATCCGCCGATGCCATGGATCAGGTACAGCAGGGGGCCGGGACCGATTCCCAGCCAGACCAGCAGAATCGTCATGGTGGCGAGAACCAGTCCGTCCGAAAGTCCGATCTGAGCCAGGGCCGGGGAACTCCCCGGCCCTTCTTCTTCCTGACGGCTGAAAAGCACCACCACGATGCGAAGATAATAATAGAGGCTGACGCCGCTCGTGACCAGCAGGGTGATGACCAGCCCCTCGAGGGCCCCCCGCAGGCCGGTGGTGACGATGTAGAATTTCCCCATAAATCCGACGGTGAGGGGAATCCCGGCCAGCGAGAGCAGCATGATGGTAAAAATACCCCCGAGCCAGGGGCAGCGATAGGCCAGGCCCTGGAAATCCGTCAACAGATCGGCATCCCCCTCCTTAGGGGAAAGCACGGAGACGACGGCGAAGGCTCCCAGGGTGGTGATGGTATAGGCAGCCATGTAAAAGGCCGCCGTCTGGACACCTCCCCGCCCGCCGGCCATGAAGGCCACCAGCAGATACCCCATGTGTGCGATGGAGGAATAGGCAAGGATGCGTTTCACCCGGTTCTGGAGCAGCGCCAGGAGATTTCCGCCCACCATGGAGGCAACGGCGATAAAAGCGAAGATCCAAAAGAGGGGCGGACTGCCCCGCAGGTCCACAGGCGCGAACAGTCGCACCAGCAGGACCACCAGGGCGGCTTTGGAGACGGTGGCCACGAATCCTGCCACCGGCGCCGGCGCCCCCTGATACACATCGGGCGCCCACATGTGAAAGGGCACCAGGGCCAGTTTGAAGCCGATCCCCACCACCAGCAGGGCCGTTCCGGCCAGCAGGAACCTGTATTCGCCGGGTCCGGACAGGGACGGAGACAGAGACTGCAGCCGGGCGAAATCAAGGGAGCCGGTAACGGTATAGATCAGCGCCATGCCGAAGAGCAAAAAGGCGGCCGACACCGCCGCCAGGATGAGATACTTGAGTCCCGCCTCCAGGCTTGTCGCCCTTCGCCGGGGGTAAGCGACCATCGCATAGAGCGAGACACTGAGAATTTCGAGGCCGATAAAAAAGGAGGCGAAGTGCCGGCTCATGGCCAGCACCACCGCACCCAGGGCTGCCATCAGCAGCAGCAGGTAAAACTCCTCGCAGCGCTCCCCCAACCGCTCCAGATAGCCGTAGGCGAGCAAGGCGGTGGCGGCGGTGCCGGCGAGGATCAGCCCGATGAAAAAAAGCGCCTGCGAGTCGAGAACCAACAGGGCGGTCACCTTTTCGGCCGCGGCCTTTCCCGCCGCGGGCAGGACGCAGAGGGCCACCGCCAAACCAAGCACCGTAAGCCCCATCACGGCCCCGTGATGACGCCGGATGGCGATCTGGAACATCACCAGCCCCAATGTCAGGGTCAGGACAATGAGTGGCGCCAGCGCTAAAAAATCGGTTTGGGTCATGGGAATCTCCTTGTCCCGGGCAACACCAGGCGGGCGCTGGTAACGGCGGAAGGATGAACCTCCGGCCCGGGTGCCGCAGGGGCTTCCACCTGCCGCAGATGATCCACCACCGGTTGGGTGGTCTTCAGCACCGGTTGGGGGTAAAGCCCCAGCCAGAGAAGGGCCGCCAGCAGGGTCGTCAGTAATGCGCTCTCCCGGACGGACAGGTCGGGTATCCGCGGCAAGGGGGCATCGGTGCTGCCGTGAAAGGTTCTCTGTATCATCCACAGGGCATACACCACAGCGGAAACAAAACCCGCGGCTGCAAGAATCGTCATGGGCCGGCTGACCGAGAAGGATCCCATAAGTATCAGGAATTCCCCGACGAAGTTACCCATACCCGGCAGCCCCAGGGAGGCAAGGGCGAACACCATGGCCATACCGCCCATGCGCGGCGCAGCGGTCCACAGGCCGCCCATCCGGTCCATATCGCGGGTATGGAGCCGCTCCTGCATCAGCCCCACCAGCACGAACAGGGCGGCGATACTGATCCCGTGGCAGACGATCTGGATGACGGCACCCTGAAGGGCTAGGGTATTCCAGGTGAAGGCAGCCAACAGGATAAATCCCATGTGGCTGACGCTGCTATAGGCCACCAGGCGTTTCAGATCTCTCTGGGCAAAGGCCAGAAGCGCACCGTAGAGGATGGCGATCACGGCCAGCGTCATGGCCGCGGGTGCAAGGGCCCGGGCGGCCACGGGAAAAAGCGGGATCGCAAACCGAAGGATTCCGTAGGCGGCCGTTTTACTGAGCAGTCCGGCCAGAAGCACGCTGCCGCCGGTGGGGGCCTCGGTGTACGCGTCCGGCAACCAGGTGTGGAAGGGAAAAACCGGCAGTTTCACGGCGAAGGCGATGAGAAACCCGGCCATGAGCCATTTGGCGGTGCCACTGGACATAGGGGTTCCCAGAAGCGCCGGGTAGTCAAAGGTATAGTGACCCGTAGCGTTGCCGTGTACCAGATAGAGCCCCACGATGGCCGCCAGCATGAGAAGGCCGCTCACCTGGGTGAAGAGGAAGAACTTGATGGCTGCATAGGTACGGTTTCCGTGCCCCCAGAAAGCGATCACCAGAAACATGGGCACCATCATCAGTTCCCAGAAAAAATAGAAGAGGAAAAGATCCATGGCCGTGAAAACGCCGATGATCCCGGCCAGGATCCACATCAGATTGAGGTAGAAAAATCCGGTCCGCTCGGTGATTTCCCGCCAGGAGCAGACCACCGCCGCCATACCCAGGAATTGCGTCAGCAAAATCAGCACCAGGCTGAGGCCGTCCGCGGCGAGATGGAACCGGATGCCGAATTGGGGAATCCAGGCCACGTTCAGGTTCGCGCGCCACGGGCCGTCCATATCGGGGACCATGGCGCCGCCACCGGAAGAGAATAGAAAGACGGAGAGGATCAAATCGAGGGACAGGGCGCCAAGGGCCACCCAGCGGGCCGATCCGGGCCGTTTCAGATCGGAGAGCCATGCCACAAGCCCTCCTGCCACGGGAACGACGATAAGCCAAGCCAGTATCATAACCACACCACCATTGCCATCACGACGATTGCGCCGACGGCGAGACCCGCGGCGTAGGTGCGCATCCTGCCGGTCTGGGTCACGCTCATCACCCGGTGCCCCAATGTGACCACCTCCGAAAGCCCCTCGAAGAAATCGTCAACGATATCATCCCGGTCGATGTCCGCCAGGAATTTGTAAGGCTTCACCAGCAGCCGGTCGTAGAGCCAATCAAATCCCCAGCCGCTGAGCCAGAACCGATGCAGCAGACGGCCTGCCAAAGAGCGCACCAGGGTCCCCATGAGCGCCGGCGCGCGCAGTACCCAGACATAGCTCACCGCGACCCCGAGCAGGGCCGCAATGGCGGAAACCCATTCGAGGGGGACCGCGTAGGTCTCCCGGGAAACCACCAGGACGGTGGCCGGCAGGGCGTTTTGTATGAAATCCGAGAAAAGATGCACCCCGTGGCCGAGGCTGTCCGGGATTTCCAGAAACCCGGCCCCCAGCGAAAAGGCGGCCAGAACGCCCATGGGAAGATGCATCTGCCATCCCGGACGGTGCTGGGGAGCCGATCGCAGCGGCCCCTCGAAGGTCAAAAAGACCATCCGGAAAGTATACAGCGAGGTCATGAGCGCACCGGCCAGGGCGGCCCCCCAGGCCCAAACGCTGCCCCCAGTGGCGGCGAAGGCCTGCCAGATGATGAGATCCTTACTGTAGAACCCGGCTGTCACCAGCGGCAGTGCCGCCAGGGAGGCCGAGCCGATCAGGAAAAAGCAGTAGGTCCGCGGCATTTCCGCCCGCAGTCCCCCCATACGAAACATGTCCTGCTCTCCGTTCAGGGCGTGAATGAGGGCGCCGGCTCCCAGAAAGAGCAGCGCCTTGAAAAAGGCGTGGATCATGAAATGGAAAACGGCCGCCGCCCACGCCCCGACCCCCAGGGCCAGGAACATGTAACCGATCTGACTGATGGTGGAGTAAGCCAGGACCCGTTTGATGTCCCGTTGGGTCAGCGCGCTGAAGCCGGCCAGCAGCAGGGTCGCCGCCCCGATGACCGCCACGGCGGTCATGGCGATTGGCGCCAGGGTGAACAGCACATGGGTACGGGCGATGAGATAGACCCCGGCCGTGACCATGGTGGCCGCATGGATCAGGGCGCTCACGGGTGTGGGGCCTGCCATGGCATCGGGCAGCCATGTCTGGAGGGGCAGTTGGGCCGATTTCCCCACGGCGCCGCCCAGGATCAGCAGGGCCGCCGCCGTGGGAAGGGTTGCGCCCACGGCCCAGGTCTCCCGGGCCCGGCCCATGAGGTCCTGGATCTGAAGCGTTCCCAGCTGGGTGAAAAGCAGGAACAGGCCCACGGCCATGGCCGTATCCCCCACCCGGGTCACGATAAAGGCCTTGCGGGCCGCGCTGCCGTTGGCCGGATCGGTGTACCAGAAACCGATGAGCAGGTAACTGCACAGCCCCACCCCTTCCCAGCCCAGGTACAGCAGCACCAGATTGTCCGCCAGCACCAGGATCAGCATGGCACAGACAAAGAGATTCATGTAGCCGAAAAACCGGCCGAAGCCCGCATCTCCGTCCATGTATGCCACGGCGTAAAGGTGGATGAGAAACCCCACCCCCGTGATCACCAGCATCATGGTGAGGCTCAGGGCGTCGAGGTAAAGGCAGACGCCCACCTTCAGCCCCCCCACCGTCATCCAGGACCACAGGAGCTGAGAGCAGACCGTGCGATCCGGGAGACCCCGCACAAAGGAGACGGCAATCCAGATGCTCAGGGCGGCCGCGACACCGACACTGCCGGCGCCCACCCAGGCCTGGAAGGGCCGCTTCAGTCGGCCGCCCCCCAGAACCAGGATCAAAAACCCGGCAAGGGGCAGGGCCGGAACGAGCCAGAGGCATTGCATCATATCAACCTCGTAAATTGCTGACCCGGTCGGCATCCAGAGTCTGGAAGCGATGATACAGCTGAAACACCAGGGCCAGTCCCACCGACACCTCGGCCCCGGCCATGACCAGGATGAAGAGAAAGAGGATCTGTCCGTCGGGTTGCCCCCAGCGGCTGCCGGCCGCGACAAAGGCAAGGCCCGCCGCATTGAGCATGATCTCCAACCCCAGCAGGATGAAGATGATATTCCGCCGCGTCATCACACCGATGAGCCCCAAAACAAACAGGACCCCCGCCAGATCCAGGACATGTACTATCGGAACGCTGATCATGGACCCTCCCCTTCGGACTCGGACATGGCGGGACGCGCCAGATGATAGGCCCCCACCAGGCCCGCCATCAGCAGGATGGAGGACAGTTCCACCCCCATCACATAGGGACCGAACAGGGCCCGGCCGATGGCATGGGGCCCTACCGTAACCCCGACGGCACCCGAGACGCCGCCGGTTCTCAGGATACAGAGCAGTTCCGCCAGCAAAATGGCGGACAGCCCCCCCGGCCCCAGCCACAATCTGGGCCGCAACAGCTCCTTTCGTCCCAGAATGGGCTGCCCCCCCAGATTGAGCATCATGACCACGAACACGAAAAGGACCATGATCGCACCGGCGTAAACGATCACCTCCAGGGCGGCGGCAAAGGGCGCGCCCATCAGAAGAAAAATCAGCGCCAGGGCCAGCAGCGATACGATCAGGTAAAGAAGCGCGTGCACGGCGTTCAGGTGCGTAATGACCCGGATGGTACAGACGACGGCCACCGCGGCCGATATATAAAACAACGCATTCATCCCCTTCCCCCCCCTCTATCCTTGCCCTTGCCCCAGCCCCAATCCCCCTCAAGGCATCAAACTGTACGGATCCACCGGAGCCGACTCGTTCTCCCCCTGGCCCTTGTCCTTGCCGGATATGCTCATGCCGGCCTGCCGGTAGAAATTATAATCAGGATGCTTTCCCGGTCCGCTGATCAGGAGATCCTCTTTTTCGTAAACCAGATTCTGCCGATCGTATTCGCACATCTCATAGTCCGGCGTGAGCTGGATGGCCAGGGTCGGGCAGGCCTCCTCGCAAAAGCCGCACAGGATGCAGCGCGAAAAATTGATCCGGAAAAAGGCCGGATATCGCCTTCCGTCCGCCTCCTGGGCGGCCTGAAGCGCGATGCAGTCCACGGGGCAGGCCGCGGCGCACAGATAACAGGCCACGCAACGCTCCTTTCCATCCGGGTCCCGTGACAGGATGATGCGACCCCTAAAACGCGGCGCAAGATAGGGCTTCTCCTCGGGATACTGGATCGTTTCCCGGCGGTGGAAGGTGTGCCGCAGGACCTGCCAGATGGTTTGTAAAATGCCGTACACGCCTTATGTCACTCCTCTCCCAGTAGTTCTCGCTGAAAAATCCGGCGAGCTGCCCCGGGGCTCTTGCTATCCCAGGGCCAGCGCGATGCCGCCCGTCACGACGAGGTTCAGAAGCGCCAGGGGCAGCAGCCACTTCCAGGCCAGACTCATGAGCTGATCGTAACGGGGTCTGGGCAGCGCGGCCCGCAGCAGGATGAAGCCACAGATAAAAACAAAGCTCTTAAGGGCAAACCACACCACCGGCGGCAGGACCGGGCCGAGCCAGCCGCCGAAGAAAAAAATAACGATCATCATCGAAATCAGGGTAACACCGAGATACTCGCCCACAAAGAACAGGCCGAACTTCATGCCGGAGTACTCGCTGTGAAATCCCGCCACCAGCTCGCTTTCGGCCTCCGGCAGATCAAAGGGCAGCCGATGGGTCTCCGCGAAACCGGCGATGATAAAGATGAAAAGTCCCGGAAACTGCGGGATGCAAAACCACAGGTGTCGCTGTGCCGCCACGATCCGGCTCAGATTGAAGGAGCCCGCCAGGAGCACCACGCCCATCAGGGCCAGTCCCATGAAGACCTCGTAGCTTAGCATCTGGGCGGTGGCGCGGATGGCTCCCAAAAGGGCGTACTTGTTGTTGGAAGCCCAGCCGCCAAGGGCGATGCCGTATACCCCCAGGGACGTCATGGCCAGAAAAAACAGCACGCCGACGTTGAGATCGCTCACCACGAAGCCCGGCGCCCAGGGCACCACGGCAAAGGACATCAGCACGCTCACCACCAGCATGGCCGGGGCCACCACGAAGACCGTTCTGTCGGCGAAGGGGGGAATCCAATCCTCCTTGAAAAAGATCTTGATCATATCGGCCATCACCTGCATCAGGCCGAAGGGCCCCACCCGGTTGGGACCATAGCGGTCCTGCCACAGGCCGAGCAGGCGGCGCTCGAGCCAGATGAGCACCGCGCTGATGGTCAGCGACCCGGCCAAGACGATGATGATGATGAACCACTGACGCAGGACGGGATTCATATGGGCCGCTTCTCCTCCCTCTTTTTCAGCGAAATCCTGCCCACCGCGGGCAGCGCCAAAACCGGCAAGCCGCGAAGCCCGGCCGGCAGCCCGGCCGTGCCCGGCGGGATCCCCGGTATCAGCCGCACCCGAAGGGTCAGGGCGTGTCCATCTACCTCCAGCCGCACCGTTTCACCTTCAGCACCAGGAGCCGCCTCCGGTGCCAGGGCGAGATAGGGACTCGGCGCACGTTGCGATACGCCGGGGGATAGCATGCTCAAAGGATCGCTGCCGAAAATATGGTGGATGGGGATCAGAAGAACCTCGCCCTCCGAAAGCTGAGTCGCCGATTCCGGCGCGGGAAAATACCGGCCGGAATCCGATGCTGCAGGCTCGATAAGCCGGCAGCCGGGATCTCCGCCCCGCAGGGGACCGCCGATTTCCATCTGAAATTTGTTGAGGGCCTGCACCGAATTCCAACCGGGCGCCCAAAACCTCGAAATCAGGGGAGCCGGGGCAGGCCCGTCGAATCCCTCCATGGAAAAGGCAAGGGGCGCATCCGCATCCGCCGGTGGTTTGGGTTCGCTCACGTGGAGATGGGCCCCCATGGACGTGCGACCCGTATACCGGTGGGACTGGCGCGGCAACCGCCCGTTCGCGGTGGGCACCTCGATCCTGGGCGCCAGCCGGACAAGCGGCGCGAATACCGGTAGTTGGTTTGCCAGATCCGCCCTGAGGTCCTCCAGCCGCTCCCAGGACCTTTCCGCACCTTGATCCGCGGCACGCGTCAGCAGGCGAAGCCAACGCCAGGCGGCCCGCACCTGCCCTTCGGCGGGCATCACGGCGTAGGTGCGCTGGGCGCGGCCCTCGTTGTTGACCAGGGTGCCGTCGGCCTCGGCGAAGGTGGCGGCCGGCAACACCAGATCGGCTTTGGCGCTGGTTTCCGTTTCCAGGTGATCGATGACGATGACATGTCGGGCCGCCCGCAGCAAGTCGTCCACCGTGGCGGCATCCGCCCTCTGGTAGAGATCGTTTTCAAGAATCACGAGGGTGTCCGCCCTGCCCTCTCGGACCGCCTGGAACGCACCGGCCAGAGCTCCGGCCCCCATGAGACCAAGCCCCAGGCTGTTGCATTCGGGAACGCAGAGGGCGAGCTCCGCGGGCCGGCCCCTTCGCCGCAGGGCCCATGCCACGTTGGCCGCAGCCTCCATCAACGCCGTCGAACCGCAGCCGCTCCCGGTGACGATCAGGGGATGCGCCGCGGCTAAAAGCGCTTCGGCCGTCTCCTGAACCATGGCGTGAAAGGCCGGGCTCTCCCCTGAATCGGTTCCAGGGGCCCCATCCGGGTCCAAGGCCCGGGCAACGGCGACCCCGAGGGCGGCCAGGTCCGCCGGCGGCGCGTAATAGGTCCTCTTTGCCTCGTCATCCAGTCGGGTGGGCACTGGGGTCGCCATGAAAAGCTCCGGCACCTGGAGCTGGGCCAGCTCCCGAACGCCCGCATCGTTCCACTCGGGCAGCCGGAAGTCCGAACCGATCCGGGCCGATTTCCGATAGCGCATCCGGCGGAGGTTCAGAGCCACCAGGGGCGCGGTTTGGGTCACATCCTCGCCCAGCACCAGTGCGGCGTCGGCAAGACCGATCCCCTGGAGCGTGGCAGCAGGTGCCGGGCCCTCCCGCAAAATCCCGATGCCGGTGGCAAGGCATGAGAAGTCACTGGCCGACACGCCGGCATGGAATCGATCCGCGCCCACAAGCGCACGGAGGGCGAAGTTGCTCTCCAGGGAGGCGCGTGGCGATCCGATACCGATCAGCCGGTCGGGCTCGGTCAGGAACTCTGCCGCCAGATCCCGGACCTCCCGTTCCGTCAGGGGGGGGGCAGCCGCCTCCCCCGGGCTCCGCCGAAGGGGCTGGCGGATCCGACGGGCGCTGTTCACGAATTCATAGCCGTAGCGGCCCCGGTCGCAAAGAAAATAACCGTTGACCTGATGGTGATAACGGTTCCGGATGCGCCGCAGCTCCCCGTACCTTTCTCCCGGAAGGGTGTTGCACCCCAGGCCGCAGTGCACGCAAACCGACGGCGCGCACTGGAGGTCCCACTTGCGCGTGAAGTGGCTCTTGAAACGCTTGTCCGTAAAAACGCCCGTGGGGCAGACTTCCACCAGGTTGCCGCTGAATTCGCTCTCCAGGGGCCCGGTCCCGGAACGGCCGAAGTAGACGTGATGATGACTTGCCAGCACGTTGAGATCCGTGCCGCCCGCGTAATCGTGGTAGAACCGTACGCACCGGTAGCACTGGATGCAGCGGTTCATTTCGTGGTTGAGAAAGGGGCCAAGGTCCTGGTTGCGATGGGTCCGTTTGGGGAAACGGCATTCCCGGTAGTTGTGGCCGGTCATGACCGTCATGTCCTGAAGGTGACACTCTCCGCCCTCGTCGCAGACCGGGCAGTCGTGGGGATGGTTGATCATCAGCCATTCAAGGACACTGGCCCGGAACTGGGCGGCCTCCGGATCCTGAATGGAAATGCGCGTCCCCTCGTCGGCCGGTGTCATGCAGGCCATGACAATCTCGCCCCGCGTGTCATTTTCGTCCCTGAACTGCTTGACCGCGCACTGTCGGCAGGCGCCCACCGATCCGAGGGCCGGATGCCAGCAAAAATACGGCAGGTCGAAACCCAGCCCCAGGCAGGCCTGGAGAAGATTCTGCCCCGTTTTGACGCGATAGGGCTCGCCTTCGATATAGATGGTCACCATGGGCTATCTCCAGGGGCAGCGTCCATTACGGATATGACGCTGGAAATCGTCTTCAAACAGGGTCAGGGCGCTTTGCAGCGGTTCCATGGCGCCGGGCGCAAAGGCACAAAAGGTATGACCCGGTGCCAGCATACGGGTGTGGTGTTTGAGTCGTTCGATGTCACCGGGTTTCCCCCGGCCCTCCTCGATGGCGCGGAGGAGGTTGGCCGTCCAGACGATACCCTCCCGGCAGGGGGTACACCAGCCGCAGGATTCGTGGGCAAAAAACCGCATCAGATTATTCAGCAGCCCCACAATACAGGTCTCCTCGTCGATCACCACTATCGTGCCGGTACCCAACCGGCTGCCGGCCTCCTTCATGGAATTGAAATCCATCGGCACATCGAGCTTCTCGGGCGTCAGTAGATCCGTCGAGGCACCGCCCGGCAGAATTGCTCTGATCTTCAGCCCGTCTCGCATGCCGCCGGCATGCTCCTCGAGGACCTCCCGGATCGTCACCCCGAGGGGCAGCTCCCAGGCCCCGGGCCGGCGCAGTTTTCCGCTGGCACCATACATTTTCGTTCCGCCGTCAGGCACCCGGCTGAGCCCATGGAACCAGGCCGCTCCCTTCCGGACGATCCCCGCGAGATTGCACATGGTCTCGGCGTTGTTGGCCACCGTCGGCTTGCCCCAGAGCCCCACCACCGGCGGGAAGGGCGGTTTGGGCCGGGGAGTGGCGCGTTTTCCCTCCAGGGCGTTCAGCAGCGCGGTCTCTTCCCCACAGATATACCGCCCGGCGCTCAAATGAAGATGAAGCTCAAAATCGAAGCCGGAGCCCAGGATATTGCGGCCCAGGTACCCCCTGTCCCGGGCCTCGGCAATGGCTCTCGAGAGCCTATGACGCGCCGTCGCATAGGCATGACGCAAAAAGATATATCCAATTCCGGCCTGGACAGCGTAGGCCGCGATGACGATCCCCTCGATGAGCAGGTGGGGATCGCCCTCCATGAGCAGCCGGTCCTTGAAGGTGCCCGGTTCCATCTCATCGGCATTGACCACCAGGTATTTGGGCTTCGGGGCATCGGGGCCCATGGGCACGAAACTCCACTTCCGGCCCGTGGGAAAGCCGGCGCCGCCCCGACCACGCAGGTTGGCCTCCAGCACCAGGGCGGTGACCGCCTCCGGCGTCATTTGGGTCAAGGCCTTTCGAAGCCCCTGGTAGCCGCCGGTCTTCTCAACCTCGGCCAGGGGCATCGGCTCCCTGCCGGGACGGATATGTCGCGTCAACGGTTGGTCCAAAAGGTCTCTCTCTTTCCTTCCCATTCACTCAAAAGACTTCAGAATTTCATCGATCTTTTCGACCGTGAGCCCCCCGTACAGCTGCTCATCGATCATCATCACCGGGGCCTGGTCGCAGGCCCCCAGGCAAACGTGGGGCAACAGGGTAAACCGGCCGTCCTCTGTGGTTTCACCAAAGCCGATGCCCAGGCGCCGCCGAAAATAATCCACCAGATTCTCGTACCCCATAATCCAGCAGCTGACGCTGTCGCATACGAGAATGACATGCCGGCCCACGGGACGGCGGAAAATCAGGTTGTAAAAGGTGGCCAGGGCATCCAGATCCGTCGGTGACACCTCCAGCACACGGGCCACCTCATCCAGCGTTTCGTCGGATATCCATCCCCGATGCCGCTGGACGATCTGTAGCGCTTCGATGCCAGCGGCCCTCTTGAGGGGGTAGTTCGCCGCAGCCGTCTCGATCTCTTCTCTTTCCTCCGCGTTCAGCATGGTCCCGCGTCCCGGTCCTTATCGTTGTCGTTGTCGTTGTCGTTGTCGTAATCGTTGTCGT
>CAYOXD010000080.1:0-12189 GCA_964407825.1 uncultured Desulfobacterales bacterium
TCATGGCCTGGCAATAGCGCAGGCGCTCCCGGGGAATGGGCACATGGGGAAGCGGTGCCCCCCTGGGGATCAGGCTTACGGCCACGGGCTTCCAGCGCAGTTGGAGGATTCTGGCCAGGGTTTGCGTAAATTCCACGCAGGCCAGCCGATCGGCATCACCGATGGGGACGAATGGCCTCTCGTTTTCGTCATCCAGGTAGCGTTTCGAAGGCTCGGATTGGCGAATCGAAATGGCGGCCTCGGGGCATTTCCCCGAACAGGTCATGCAGGCCCAGCACGCCTCGGGGTGCGCCGGAACGACGGCGGGTCGGCCGTCCTTTTCGTCGAAGTCAAGGACCGACAGGGGACACAGGTCCACGCACTGGCCGCATCGGGTGCATTTTTCGTCATCTATGTCAATGTGGATCATCCATCCCGCTCCTGGGGTCGTGGTCGGTGTTGGGGGGCGTCGTGGCGCACAGGCCCATCTTTTCGATGATGGCAAGGGTCCGTTGCGGCACGACCACATCAGGCTGAAACCGGGCCGTATAGGCCATGGCATGAGACACGGACACCATGTGGGCCAGGTCCTCCATGAGATCCACATCCGGCAGAACCTCCATCAGGGCGGTGGGAATGGCGTTGCACCGGGCGATTTGAATCAGGGCATCCAGGGCCGCGATACCGTCCGGGTTGTAAAACACCCCGGCGAAATCCATGTCCGTGTTGCGGGTGATCCCCACCAACGAAACCCCTCCGGCCTGGCAGGGAGCCAGCACCATGGCGCCGGTTTCAGAATCCCGGCCAAGGGCCATGAGCCGGTGAAAGGCGCGAACCAGAAAATCCGGTGTGATGGCCGGCATGTCGCCGCCAATGCACACCACGCTTTCGTAGTCCTGGTCAAAGAGTTGCCGGAAGCAGTCATGGAAGTGCTCGTCGAAATTACGGCCACGGTCCACCACGTGGTGAAAGGTTTCAGAGGGGATCTCCGAACCGAAAAGGCTCTGGACGCGTTTCATCTCCTTTTCCGGAGAGGAAGAGATGCAGAAATCGAAATCGGCGTCGGATTCTCCGCTTCGGCATAACGAGAGGGCGCGGCAGCCCACCGTGGCCGTATCGAGCAGCAGGGCCTTGTAGATCTCGGCTGCCTCCACCGGAGAGAAGGCACCGCCGTTTTCAGTCATCAACCGGGTCTTGGTGGCTCCCGGCTCGGGATATTTGGTAAAAAGGACCAATGCGTGTTTTCTCTTTTTCATCGCTTCCTTTCCTGTGTGGCGGTGCAACCCTGTCCATACCCGAGCACCGTATTCTCCGGTCGCTGCCCTCAATCTCCATTGGACATCCGTGCTTCGGCCAATGGCGCATCGTTTGCGTTCGTGGCGGCCAGGGTCCTGGCATAGGTTTCCTGAATAATAAAGGCGTCGCTACTGGCCCGATGGCGTATCAGTTTGAAATCGGCAAGAACGCACCGCTTGGTTTCATGCCAGATCTGCATCTGGCGTTCGGTCAGAATTGTTTCCAGGGAACTGACCTGAAACATCTGGCGGATCCGCGCCGAAAAGAATAATTTTTCTATCCAGGGTTTGTCCACCACCCACCCATCGCTGTAAATGCTTTTGCCCTTCAGCCGGTCATTGAGGATGGCGGCGACCTCACAGATGGGCCGTCCGTATCGGGACAATGTCTGCCGGGTCACGTGATGCACCTTTTCTGCCGATTCGTCCCAGTAAGTCCAGTCCGGATCCGGTAAAATCAGACTGCTGAATCGCGTGCCGTCCGTCAAGGCGAATCCGACTTCAATGGGATAACTGGACGGCCCGAAGCCGGATGCCTCCACATCTATAATGGCGGGCCTGGGAATCCGTCGGCTGCTCATCGGTGAGGCCTTCCCTGTTGCGGAATTTGTCGGTGTTCGATATCAATGACCACGGTGAAATGCTAACAAATTCGACGCCTCATGGCAAGCACCCGTAGCACTGCGCCCAAGGCAACCACTGGGGCCTTTCCTGTTACGCCCCCTCCCTTCATGATGAAGCATAACACTCTAAAATAAAATAACATTTCAATATTATTCTTGACAACTCCAAACTTCCTCTTATACAGACAATAGCATCTGGCTTTCACCAATCCGTTTTTAGATTTTCGTAGGCGACGTCGGTCCGCTGCTTTCTCTGACTATAATTTCCAAAGCATATATCCACAGACCCATCGGGTGATACCCAAGACACCATGCAATAACGGGATAGGAGTTCGATATGAGTCCTGCAAAGGCATTGCAGCCCGGCATGGGGGCGGTACCACATGCCGGCGGCACCTCGTTTCGTGTTTGGGCGCCCTTTGCGTCCGCTGTATCAGTGGCCGGGCAATTCAATCAGTGGTCCACCGAATCGCATCCTCTTTCGGTTGATTCCGACGGTTACTGGAGCGGCAATATCGCGGCGGCGATGCCCGGGCAACGCTACAAACTGGTAATCCGCAATCCGACGCATGATGGCCTGCTTTGGCGGGTTGATCCCTACGCACGCAAGGTGATCCAACAAGACGCCGATGGAATGTGCAATGGCGTCATTCATGACCCGACATTCGATTGGGGTGACGATCGATTCAGTATGCAGCCATTGCATAAACTGGTCCTCTATGAGCTGCATGTCGGGACCTACAACGACGCACCCGGCGGCCTTCCGGGCCACCTGGCCAATGTGATCGAAGAGTTGCCCTACCTGAGCGACCTCGGTATCAAGGCCATCGAATTGATGCCCCTGGTGGAATTTAACGACATTTGGTCATGGGGGTATAACCCCTCAAACCCCTTTGCGATTGAAGATGCGTATGGCGATCCCAACGAGCTGAAGCGGCTGGTGAAACGGGCCCATGAGTTGGAAATGGGGGTCATACTGGATGTGGTTTACAACCATTTCGGTCCTGATCAGCTGGATATGTGGCAGTTCGACGGCTGGAGCAAGGATGACAAGGGCGGCATTTACTTCTACAACGACTGGCGGAGCAGGACAAGTTGGGGGGAAACCCGTCCGGATTATGGCCGCGGTGAGGTCCAGCAGTTTATTCGGGACAATGCCCTCTTTTGGCTCAACGAATTTCATATGGATGGGCTTCGCCTTGACTCCGTTGTAAATATCCGAAACGCCAACGGTTCCGGTCAGGACTATGGCGCGGACATTCCCGAGGGGTGGACCTTGTTGCAGTGGATCAACAATGAAGGATCCGGTAAGCTCCGCATCGCAGAGGATCTGCAGCATAACGACTGGATCACGAAGCCCACGGACCAGGGAGGTGCCGGCTTCAACAGCCAGTGGGATTCTCTCTTTGTCCATACGCTCCGAAATGCGGCCATCGCCGCCCGGGACGATGACCGGCGCATGGACGAAATTCGTGACGCCCTCTATCATCGGCACAATAGCGATGCCTTTCAGCGTGTAATCTACACCGAGTCGCATGACGAAGCCGCCGCGGGAAACCATGGCAGGCGCCTGACGGATGCCATCCAACCTGGCGATGCCGAAGGCTATTATGCCCAGAAGCGGTCCACCCTGGCGGCTGCGATACTGTTTACAACACCCGGCATCCCGATGATCTTTCAGGGCCAGGAGGTGCTTGATTATCAAGCATTCGATGACAAACAGCCGATACGGTGGTACGAGCGCATGCAGGCGCACAGGGGAATTCACTTGATGTACCGGGATCTGATCCGGTTGCGACGCAATTGGTTCAACACCACGGCCGGCCTTCAAGGACAACATGTGAACGTGTTTCACCTCAATCATACGGATAAGGTGATCGCGTACCATCGTTGGGGAAACGGCGGCCCAGGCGATGACGTGGTTATTGTGGCGAACTTCTCGAATCGCTCCTATGATCGATATACCATTGGTTTCCCAAGAGGTGGCGGATGGAAGGTGCGCTTCAACAGTGACTGGCCGGGCTACAGTCCCGTGTTCGGCAATCAGCCTGGGTACGACACCACCGCCTACTATGGAAAGGTCGATCATATGCCGTTTCATGGGGATATCGGAATCGGAAGGTATACCTGTTTGATACTATCGCAAGGCTGATCGTTTACCCTTCTTTATATTGGGGTTATCCCCGATTTTGTGTATTGGGCGAAGCAGACCAGACGTTCGGCGCGAACTCGAGGGTGGCGAAGTGGTCCGCCAGTGTCTCCTCGCGCCGGATGAGCGCCACGGTACCGTCGCACTTCAACAGCAGCTCCTTTGGCCGAAGCCGGCCGTTGTAGTTGAAGCCCATGGCGTGGCCGTGGGCGCCGGTGTCGTGGATGACGAGAAGATCCCCTTCCGACACCTCCGGCAGCGGGCGCTGAACGGCGAACTTGTCGTTGTTCTCGCACAGAGCGCCCACCACGTCGGCCGTGAGGATTTTGGGCAAATGCTCCTTTCCCGGCACGCTGATGTGGTGATAGGCCTCGTAGAGGGCGGGGCGCATCAGGGCGGACATGCTGGCATCCACGCCGATGTAGGTGCGGTAGATATCCTTCCGGTTGATGGCCGTTACCACCAGGGCGCCGTGGGGCCCGGTCATGAAACGGCCGCTCTCCATGAAGAGCGCGGGGGCATAGCCGTTTTTCGCCTCGAATTCCCGGAAGCACCGGCTGATCTCCCCTCCCATGGCCGCAAGATCCAGAGGCGCCTGCTCCGGTTTGTAGGGAATTCCCAGTCCGCCACCGATGTTGATGAATTCGAACCGGATCCCCAGCGCCGCGGAAATCCGCTCCACCTGCTCCAGAAGCATCCGGGCGGTCTTTACCATATAGGTATGATTCAGCTCGTTTGACGCCAGCATGGTGTGAAGGCCGAACCGCCGGGCCCCACGGTCCATGGCCTCCCGGTAGGCGTCCACCAGCTGCTCGTGGCTCACCCCATACTTGGCCTCGGTCGGCGCACCGATGATGGCATTGCCGGTCCGGCGCTCGCCCGGATTGTACCGAAAGCAGATGAGCTCTGGCATCCGCGGCACCTTGGCGACGAGGCTCAGATCGTCCAGATTCAGGATACTGCCCCCGTCGGCCAGGGCCGCGTCGAATTCGGCGGCCGTGGTGTTGTTGGAGGTGAACATGATCTGCTCCCCGCGGGCCCCCGTGTTGCGCGCGAGGATCAGCTCGGGTATGGAGCTGCAGTCGAACCCGAAGCCCATCTGCCGCATGCGATCGAGGACCACCGGATTGGGCAGGGCCTTCACGGCGTAATATTCCCGGAAGCCGGCGACACCCGAGAAGGCCTTTTTGAGGGCGGCGCCCGTTTCCAGGATGCCGACTTCGTCATAGATGTGAAAGGGCGTCCCATAATGAGCGGCAACGCGCTTCAAGATGGGGAACAGCCGATCGCGGTACGAAGAGGAAAGCGGCATGGGGTCATTCTCCTTTCAGGGCATCGCGGATGCACCCCATGGCCTGTTGCACCTTTTCAGCGTCGTTGAAGGCGCTGATGCGGATATAGCCGCTGCCGCACTTTCCGAAGCCGACCCCGGGGGTACAGACCACGCCGGCCCTCTCGAGGAGCAGATCGAAAAACGCCCAGGAATCCCGCCCGCCATCGATCCATATGTAGGGGGAATTCTCCCCGCCGACGCAGGCGTAGCCCAGGGCCGTCATCTCCTCTCGGATGAGGGCCGCGTTCTTCATGTAGTAATCGGTCAGGGCCCGCACCTGCCGCCTGCCGGCCTCGCCGTAGACGGCTTCGGCCGCCCGCTGGACCGGGTAGGAGACCCCGTTGAATTTGGTGCTCTGCCTGCGAAGCCACAGGGCATGAAGCAGCCGGGGGCTTCCAGATGTATGAAAAACCCTGCACGCCTTGGGCACCACCGTATAGGCGCAGCGCACCCCCGTAAAGCCGGCGGTTTTGGAAAAGCTACGAAACTCCACGGCCACCTCTTCGGCGCCCGCTATTTCGAAGATGGATCGGGGCAGGGACGCGTCCCTCACAAAGCCCTCGTAGGCGGCGTCAAACAGAATCAGGGCCTTGTTGTCCCGGGCATAGGCCACCCAGGCGGACAACGCCTCCCGCGTGATAACGGCCCCCGTGGGATTGTTGGGAAAGCATAGATAGATGAGGTCCACCGGCTCCTGCGGCAGTTCGGGGACAAAGCCGTTTTCCGCCGTGCTTTCCAGATAGACCAGGTTGCCGTAACGGCCGTCCTCAAAGGGACCGGTCCGGCCGGCCATGACATTGGTGTCCAGGTACACGGGGTAGACGGGGTCCGGGATCGCGATGCGGATATCCCTGCTGAAAAGCTCCTGGAAATTTCCCGTGTCGCACTTGGCGCCGTCGCTGACGAAGATCTCATCTGCCTCGATCTGGGCGCCATGGGCCTGGAAATCGTTCTTCGCGATCTTTTTCCTTAAAAAATCGTAGCCCTGCTCCGGACCATATCCCCGGAAGGTCTTCTGCCGTCCCATCTCGTCCACGGCCCGGTGAAAGGCCTCGATACAGGCGGCGGGCAGGGGGCGGGTCACATCTCCGATGCCGAGCCGGATGATGGACCTGTCGGGGTGGGCCTCCTGGAAGGCCGACACCCGTTGGGCAATCTGCGAAAAGAGGTAGGAGGCCTGGAGCTTTTCATAGTTTTCATTGAAGGTGATCATGTCGTATTTCCTGCCGGTTGTAAGTCATCAAGGGGAATCCGTGCGGTTTCCTTGAAGGTTTCCATGACGATGCTGGTTCGGACCGCCGAGACCCCCTGCGTGAGGCCAATCACGTCCCGGGTGAGGAGCGCCAGGGCATGCCGGTCCGGTACCCGAACCTTCAGCAGAAACCCGTCGTTGCCCGCGACATAGTGAACCTCCTGGATTTCCGGTATCTGGGCGAATCGATCCCCCAGAGCGCGTCCCTGCACCCCAGGCATCAATTCCACCACCAGGAAGGCCACCAGGCTCCTGCCGAACTGGTCCGGGTTCAGGCGCACCTCATATCCATCGATGACGCCCTGCTTTTCCAGCTTTCGGATCCGTTCCAGCACGGCGGACGGGGCCATGCCCACCTGCCGGGCCACCTCCACGTTGGGGATACGCGCCTTTTCCTGTAAAATCTTTAAAATTTTAAAGCTGATTTCGTCAATCATTCTTAATTCCCATAATAATTAGCATTAATCTACTAAAATAATTATGATGTCAAGAATTTTATTCTGAATACACAGGGATAACCAGAAATAATGGAAACAGTGAGGCCGCTGCCAACTGGATAGTTTCTATCCATGGTTCGGAAAATTCGACCACGCAAGTGGTTACTAAATTCACAGTCCCTGCCTGAGGGAGGCCCGGGAGCCCCCCCCCTTGACCAAATTCGTTTTTCGGCTTATCTTAGATAACAGTTAAATTTCAGTCCATTGATGTCGCACCACGATCCCGTTCCAAACCTTTGGCACACTCGTTGCTGTAGATTTCAGAGAAACATCAGAGAAACAACGGTTATCCCGACCCTATAAGCCGAACCGCACTGGACAGCACCCATATCGTAAGGAGGAAAAATATGAAGATGCGTGTCGAAAGAAAACTGCTCATCATTTTATCCATGGTGCTAATGATGGCGATGGCCTCCTGGGCCTATGCGGACGATGCCATGCATCCGGAAGCCCATGGGACGGGACACGGCTTTCATCACGGTTCGATGATGTATGGGCACCGCGGATGCACCATGGACCGCATGGGCTGCATGGGGGCCATAAGCAGGCAAGACATGCAGAAAATCAAAGGGGTATGTGAAAAATTTTTCAAGGACACCCTAGTGCTTCGTCAGGACATCAAGTCCAAGATGCTGGCCGTTGAAAGCGAATTGGTGAAGGCTTCGCCGGACGCCCACAGGGCCATGACCCTTCAAAAGGAGCTGTCTGCGCTGAAGGCGCAGATGGCCCAGAAGCGTCTTGCCTGCCTTCTTGAAATCAAGCGGATCGCCCCCGCCGCCAATATCGGATGCCTGGCAGGGTGTAGACGGCACATGAAAATGGGCATGAACGAAGGGCCCATGGGACATCACCGACATGGCATGATGAACGATGATAACGACGATTAGATGAGCGCCGGCGCGTTTGTCGCTCCTAAAACAGAACTGGACATCTCCACGTCCCACAGAACGAGGTAGACAATGACGAATGAAATCGCCATCAGCCGGCGCTTGCTTCGGCGCCGGGCCCTGCGCATATCCATCTCCAGCACGCTGCTGATCGCCTTCTTCTGGTTCCTGTGCCTCACGCAGGCGCACGCCGCCTGGAACAACGAATCCGGTGTCCCCCAGAGCTTCAGCGCCTTGGCCGCAAAGGTGTCCCCGGCGGTTGTGAACATCCGGACGGTCAAAACCATCAAGGGCGGAGGACGGGTGTTTCGGCACTTCTTTCCCCATCCCTGGGGCAATGACAACAATCGGGATTTTTTCGAACGCTTCTTCGGCCCCCAAAGCCAGCGCGAATACAAGCAACGGAGTCTGGGGTCCGGATTTATCATCAGCCCGGACGGCTATATCGTCACCAACAACCATGTGGTTGAAGGCGCCGATCGGATCCGGGTCATCCTGAAAAACGAAAAGGGATATGACGCCACCATCGTGGGCCGGGATCCCAATACGGATCTGGCCCTGATCAAAATCAAGTGCAAAAAGCGGCTCCCTTACGCGCACCTGGGGGACTCCGACAAAATAAAAGTCGGGCAATGGGTAGTGGCCATCGGCAGTCCCTTCGGACTGGAGCAGACGGTCACGGCCGGCATCATCAGCGCAAAGGGACGCGTGATCGGATCCGGGCCCTACGACGACTTTCTCCAGACAGACGCCTCCATCAATCCGGGCAACAGCGGTGGCCCCCTGCTGAACATGGAAGGGGATGTCATCGGTATCAACACCGCCATTATCGCCAGCGGGCAGGGGATCGGCTTTGCCATCCCCATCAATATGGCAAAGGGTATCATCGACCAGTTGAAGGCGCACGGGGAGGTGGTGAGGGGCTGGCTCGGTGTACAGATCCAGGACCTGACCGATCCGCTCCGCAACTACCTTAACGCTAAGGACGCAAAGGGCGCCCTGGTACTGGACGTGATGAAGGGCGACCCCGCCGACAGAGCCGGGATCCGCGCCAGGGACATCATCACCGAGGTCAACGGAAAACCCATTGACTCCGTTCACGATCTGACCCGGATCATCGCCAATATCCCCGTGGGGAGTACGGCCATCATCAAGGCGCTGCGAGACGGCAAGACCAAGACCTTCAAGGTAAAGATCAGCAAGCGCAATGACGAGCGGGTCAGTCTCGAGCAATCCACCGAGGCCCCGGATGAGGACCTTGGGATAGAAATTGCTGAAATTACACCGGAAATGGCGCAACGTTACAGCCTCCCGGAAAACCGTGGAATCATCGTGACAGATGTGGCCTCGGGAAGCAAGGCGGACGATGCGGGCCTGCAGGCAGGAGACGTGATCCTGGAGATCAACCACCATAAAATCATGAACCAGGGGGATTACCGGGAGGCCATCGCAAAGGCCGGTAAGGACATCACCCTGTATATCCGGCGGCATCGGATCGGTTACACGGTTATCAAGATAGAGAAATAGTTTTCCCTCCCACGCTCCAACCTCCCTCCCAAGCCGGATTTCAGGTTGCGGATGGCACGACCATTTCGCAATCCGAAATCCGGCCCCACCAGCTCCGGCGCCCCTCCGGGGGCGCTGGGAGCTTTCCCCCCATCCCCGCGTCCCCTCACCGGCACATGCCGGTGAGAAGCGGACGCAGACTCCGGGCTTGGCTGCACGAAACCTCGATGCCGGCCTCGGCCAGCAGGTGACGGATGGCAGTGGCACCCGAGTGGGTGCCGAGGACAAAGCGCCGGCCCTGATGCCCCGCCTGACTGGGATCAAAGGGCTCATAGGCCCTCGGATCCTTCAGCATGCCGTGGCAGTGGATGCCGGATTCATGGGTAAAGACCCGATCCCCCACCACCGGCTGGGCCGGGGAAATGCCCTGGCCAGAAGCCCGGGCCACCAGGTGGCAAAGAGACTGCAGGGCCGTGGTCTCCACGGAGCAGGTCAGTTCCGGATGACCCGAAAGGACCATGACCATCTGCTCAAGGGCCGCATTGCCGGCCCGTTCGCCCAGGCCGTTGACCGTTACGCTGACCGATTCGGCCCCTGCCTCCAGAGCGCAGAGGCCGTTGGCCGTGGCCATGCCCAAATCGTTGTGCCCGTGAAATTCCAGTGCCAGGCCCGGAACGGCTTCCTTGATGGCGCGGATCAGTTCGGTTACGGCGGCCGGCCGGCCGATGCCCACGGTGTCGGCGATACGAAGCCTGTGGGCGCCGGCGGCCGCCACCAGCGCCGCCACCTGGAGCAGAAAGTCCCTGTTTGCGCGGGTGGCGTCCTGGGCCCCCACGGTGATCCGGTCAAAGCGGCTGGCGGCGGAACGCACCAGCGTCTCCAGCTGCCCCAACACCCAGGCGCCGCTTTTTCCCAGGGCCCCCAGGTGGATGGGGGATACCGGCAGGCTGAGGTGAACGCCCCCCACATTGCAGCGGGCGGCCGAATCCAGATCCTCCGGATGGGCGCGGCACCAGAGGGAAAGGCCGCACCTGAGCCCCAACGCCGCGATACGGCGGATATCCTCCCGGACCGCCTCGGCCATTACCGGGATGCCCACCTCCAGTTCATCCAGCCCGGCCTCGTCCAGGGCGCGGGCGATGGCCAGCTTGTCAGCGCGGCTGAAGGAAACCCCGGGAGCCTGCTCGCCGTCCCGCAGTGTGGTGTCGATCATCCATACCTTCCGGGCCTTTTGCTTTAGGGGAATTGATTCCATATTCGCCTCAGGCATATCAGCCGGGTGGATTGCCACCCAAGCCGGTGGTAGAATTCAAGGGCCGATGCGTTGGTCCGATCCGCCAGTAGCTGCAGCCGGTTCGCGCCATGCTCCCGAGCCCAGGCCTCCACGCTTTCCATCAGCCACCGGCCGATGCCCTGGCCTCGGAATCGTTCGTGGACAACCATGTCCTCAACCAGGGCCACGATGCCACCCTCGGCCGTGGAGATCAGCGTCTGGGCCGTGCACATACCCACCACCCGGCCTTCCACCTCTGCCACCTTGACGCAGCGGTGCTTCCCGCAGCCGTCCAGCATCAGGGAGAGCCCCCGGTGCTGGCGCTCTGCGTCCACGGCGAAATCCGCCTCCAGGGAGAATAGAGCGCCCAGAAGATCCTTCATGGCTTCCAGATCTCCGGCGTCCGCGTTTCGAATCTTGACTTCCATGGGAATGATCCCCGCGATCTCATACTTACGTGCATCCGCCGGTCTGCGGCGATACCTGCGCCAAGGCAAAGGCGGCCGTTCGTTCTCCAACGGACAGAACGAGGGATATCTCCCCATCGGTCAGCGGATTTCGTTTCACGGGAACCAGGGGACACATGTCGTCGAACCGTCCGATGTCCTTGATGCCGTCGGCCAGGGGGCTTTCTAGAGGGCAGACGGATGCCAGGCCGTCCACCAGTCCCTCCAGGGTGTGGTCCGCGGGCATCTGCCGGTGGTACTGCCAGAGCCCCACCAGCAGCTGCTCTATGGCCATGGCGGTCAATTGGTAAATCAGCTCGTTGGTGAAAACACCGGGCCGCGCCGTGCCGTTTCGGGCCGTTTTCAGATACTGCCGGCCGGCCTTAATGTGTTTCTGCCAATCCAGGGCGGTTGCAGGTTCCATGTGCTTCCCTCACTTCTCCTTACCCATCGATCGGTACACCGCGAAGGATCCAAAGGCGGTCCGACGCCATGTGCCCACAAGGTTCCATAACGCGTAAAATGAATTGAAAATAACAGCTCAGGTGATCAGCCGCTGCGCCAGCACCTCGCCGTCCTCCAGGGCATCGAGGATCTCGTCCACAGCCTCCTCGCTGTCCACATTGCCGTACCAGAGCCCCTGGGAGTGGATCACCATGACCGGGCCGTAGTCGCATGCCTTCATGCAGCCGGTGCTGGTGATCTGGGCGTTCAGGCCCCGGTCGAGGATCTCGTTCTCGATGTAGGGCAGAAGATCCACCGCACCCTTTTTATGGCAGGTGCCCTTGGGGTCTCCCCCCGCGCGGAAGCTTGCACACACGAAAATATGATGCTCGGGTTTGTCCATGGAACGTACTCCTTTCTGTCCGTATGATGTTTTTCCCTGCTGACGTTGTCGTCGTATTCGTTGTCGGTATCGATATCGTTGTTCTAATCGTTGTCGTTGTCG
>CAYOXD010000080.1:12289-14842 GCA_964407825.1 uncultured Desulfobacterales bacterium
TCGTTGTCGTTGTCGATGATGCGCCCAAACTTCCCATGCAGGGGCGGGAACGGACGCGCCACCGGCTTACCCGCAACCCATCTGGTTGCCGGAACACCCGGCCCCGCAGGCCAGGGGCTTTCGCACGGCCATATGCTTCAGGCTCTCGCCGGCAAAGACGGCGGCCACCGCCTCGTCGATCACCCCTTCGCACTCGATAACCTCCACGCCGCTGTCGGTAAGCACCCGCTTGGGATTGCCCCCCACGCCGCTGACCAGAAGGGCGCGGCAGTCCGAAAGGATCCCAGCCAGCGCCTCCCAGCGCGCCTGGCCGCCGCCCGGTTCGGGCGTCTGGCGCGCCTCGATCAGCTCGATGCGGCCCTGTTTTTCCCCATAGATCATCAACTGGAAGGCCTCGCCCAGGTGCTGGTTCACCAGGACCCCCTCCAGGCTGGCAACCGCCACATGGGGACGCCGGGAGATCCTCCCTCCCCTGGGCACCGGCACCTCCAGGTGCTGACAGTTCCGAAGGGTGGTCATCAGTTCCGAAGACGGCATCTCCCCCAGCAACCCGACAGCGTCGCTCCGGCAGCGGGTACAGTGGCCCATCTGGGGAACATGCCGGCCGGCGGCCTTGCGGATGGCGGCCACCATCTCGGAGGCCGGTTCGCTCAGGTGCTCGAAGTCGCTGCCCGTGTTCGGGTAGTAGGGCATGCAGTTGAAGAGATCCACGCCCAACTCCCCCATCCGCCGGGCCACCGCCTCGATATGATCCTCGTTGATGCCGGGGAGGATGATGCTGTTGATCTTCACGAGAATGCCCCGGGCCTTTAGCCCTTCAATGGCTTCCAGCTGACGGGCCAGGAGCAGCTCGGCCCCCTTTTCCGCTCCCAGCACCCGTTTCCCGATCCGCATCCAGGAGTAGATCCGGGCGCCGATGGCCGGATCCACCGCATTGACCGTCACCGTCACGTGGCTGATCTTGAGCGCCGCCAGCTCGTCCAGGTAGGGCGCGAGGTTCAGGCCGTTGGAGGCGATGCAGAGCATCATCTCGGGATAGCGTTCCCGCACCAGGCGGCAGGTCTCAAGGGTTTGTTCCGGATTGGCGAAGGGATCGCCCGGGCCCGCGATGCCCACCACCCGAATGTCCGGTTTTTGCCGCATCACCTCCTCCAGGTACACCATGGCCTGGGCCGGGGAGAGCACCGCGCTGGTCACGCCGGGGCGGCTTTCGTTCACGCAGTCGAACTGCCGGTTGCAGAATTTGCATTGGATATTGCAGCGCGGCGCCACGGGCAGATGCACGCGGCCGAAACGATGATGGGCCTCTTTATTGAAACAGGGATGCTCGTTGATATTCATGGTTCTCTCCCCTTTGTCACATATAGGTATAACCAACCTCGGAGCCAGCCTGCCGCTTTTCGATCAGCGTGTTGGCAATGCGGTCGAAGAGGCTCTGGGCACCCCGGTATCCCAGGTGAAGCAGGCGGGCCCCGCCCACCCGGTCGTGGACGGGAAAGCCGATGCGGACCAGGGGAATCCCCAGTTTGCGCGACAGGCTGTAGCCCTTGCTGTGCCCGATCAGGAGCTCCGGGCCCGCGTCTCGCACCATTTCCTCCATGTCCACGAAATCAACTCCCTCCATAATGGCCACGCGGTCGTGAAGCTTCGGATCCAGAATTTCCCTTACGATCCCTGCCAGCTGTCCGGTGGTGTCGCCGGTGGCGCAGATCACCGGAAGGACACCGATCTCGGAGAGAAAATCCACCATGCCGGCCACGAAATCGGCCTCCCCATAGACCACGGCTCGCACGCCGTTCACGATCTTATGTCCGTCCACCAGGGCATCCAGGAGCCGGCCGCGCTCCTCCACCATCGATGCCGGAAGGGGCGTTTGGGCGATGGCCGCCAGGGTCTCCATCAGCCTGTCCGTCCGGGTGATCCCCATGGGAAGGCCCAGGCGATGACTGGCCACGCCGCAGCGCTCCTCAAGAAGGGTGGCGGCGGTCTCGGGCATCCGTGCCAGCACGCGTCCCAGCTCGATGCTGGCCGCGGCGCTCCCGGCGGCCCGTATGTCGGCCACCGGCGTTCCGCCAGCCGGAATGCGTTGATATTCGGACCACAGCCCGCCGTCCAGGGTCCGGGAGTAATCGGGCAATACCATGGCCGTGAGACCGAAGGCCGCGACAATCTCCTTCAGGTGTCGCAGATCCTCAGGGGAAACCATGCCGGGAAAGAGGTTGACGCGCCCGGCCGAAGGCCCGGTATGGCAGGCACCCTTCTGTACGAGACCCGACACCGTGGCCAGAACCGCCCGGTGAAACCCCTGCATGTGCGTTCCCTGGTAGCTGGGGGTCGATACGTGCACGATGGGCGGCAGTGCGCTTTCATCGTGGGCCTTGCGGTATTCATGGATGAACATGGGCACGTCGTCGCCGATGGTTTCCGCCAGGCAGGTCGTTGCCACACCGATCATCTCCGGGCCGTACTGGGCGATGATATTGTCCAGGGCCAGCTTCATGTTGGCCCCGCCGCCGAAGATGGCCGTCTGCTCGCCGAAGTTGGAGCAGGCGA
>CAYOXD010000081.1:0-14695 GCA_964407825.1 uncultured Desulfobacterales bacterium
ACCTGCATCAGGATCAGAGGCGCAAGGCAGCACAACCTCAAGGCACTGGATCTGGATATCCCCCTCAACACCATCACCGCCGTTACGGGCGTTTCCGGCTCCGGGAAATCCTCGCTTGCCTTCGACACCCTGTATGCCGAGGGCCAGCGGCGCTACGTCGAGACCTTTTCCCCCTATGCCCGGCAGTTTCTCCAGCGGATGGACGGGCCCCGGGTGGATCGGATCGATGGGATTCCGCCGGCCATCGCCATCGACCGCAAGGATCCGGTGCGCACCTCCCGCTCCAGCGTCGGGACCATGACGGAGATCACCGATTACACAAAGCTGCTCTTCGCCCGGCTGGGACAGGGCCACTGCGAGAAATGCGGCCGGCCGGTGCTCAGCGATTCGCCGGCCACGGTGTGGCGGTTTCTGGCGGGGCTGGCGGCGGATACGGCGGTTCTCATCAGCTTTCCGGTGGTGGTGGTTTCCGGGATGGAAAAGGATGCGCGGCGCGAACTGGCGGCCCAGGGCTTCGACCGGATCGTGGTGGCGGGCGAGGTGGCGGACCTGGCGCAGTGGGGGCCGGCAACCGATCGGGAGGTGCTCCAGGTGCTGGCGGACCGGGTGCGCTTCGATCCCGCGCAGCGGGAGCGGCTCATGGATTCCATCGAACAGGCCTTCCGCTTCGGCCACGGCGCGCTGCGGGTCCGGGCGGAGGGCAAAGACCACGATTTCAGCCAGGAGCTCTCCTGCGCGGCCTGCGCAATCCGCTACACCCCCCCCTTGCCGAGCCTCTTTTCCTTCAACAGCCCCGTGGGCGCCTGCGAGACCTGCAAAGGATTCGGTCGCGTGATCGGGCTGGACCTGGATCTTGTCATACCGGATCCCGGGCTGTCCCTGGCGCAGGGGGCCATCCGGCCCTGGGGGGGCATCAATGAGGGAAGGATCGAGTACGAGGAACTGGCGGCCTTCTGCGGCCGGCAAGGCATTCCGATGGATGTCCCCTTTTCAGAGCTGAAGGGGAAACAGCAGCGGGCCGTTATCGAGGGCACGCCGGATTATTACGGTATCCGCGGTTTTTTCAACTGGCTCGAGACTAAGACCTACAAGATGCATGTGCGGGTCTTTCTGTCCCGATACCGGAGCTACGAGCCCTGCAAGCGCTGCGGCGGCACCCGCTTCAGGGACGAGACCCTGCGTTACACCCTCTGGGGGAAGACCATTGCCGAATTGTATGCCATGGACATCGACGGCGCCATGGGCTTTTTTGACGCCGTGGACCCCGCCGCCATGGACGAGGCCTCCAGGCTCGTCCTGGGGGAGGTCACCGGACGGTTGCGATATCTCCAAGACGTGGGCGTGGGGTATCTCACCCTGGACCGGCAGTCCCGGACCCTCTCGGGCGGGGAGGTCCAGCGGGTGGCTCTGGCCTCTTCCATCGGCGCTTCCCTCGTCAACACCCTCTACGTGCTTGATGAGCCGAGCATCGGCCTTCATCCCCGGGACGTCCGGCGGCTCATGGGGATCCTGGAGGGCCTCCGGAACCAGTCCAACACGGTGGTGCTGGTGGAGCACGATCCGGACATGATCGCCGGAAGCGACATGATGCTGGACATGGGCCCCGCGGCGGGCGAAGGCGGCGGCGAGATCATGTATTTCGGCCCCACGGACCGGGCGGGAAAATCCCTCACGGGCCAGTACCTTACCGGCGCGCGGAAGATCCCCGTGCCCGCCGGCCGACGGCGCCCGAAACGGGGGGCCTGGCTCACGGTCACAGGCGCGGCGGAGAACAATCTGAAGCGGCTCACGGCCCGGATTCCCCTGGGGCTGCTGGTCTGTCTGACCGGCGTATCCGGGTCCGGGAAGTCGACCCTGGCCGAGGACATCCTCTACCGCGCCCTCAAGCGGGAGAAGGGCGATCCCCAGGAGCGGCCGGGCCGTTACACCGGCCTTTCCGGCCTGGAGGGGCTGGACGATGTGCTGCTGGTGGACCAGCGGCCCATCGGCAGGACCCCCCGGGCCAACGTACTGACCTATTCCGGCGCCATGGACCCGGTGCGAAAGCTCCTGGCCGCCACAGACGCGGCCCGGGCCAATGGCCTGCCGCCGGGCTATTTTTCCTTCAATGTGACGGGCGGGCGGTGCGAGACCTGCAAGGGGGAGGGGGTCGAGAAGGTGGAGATGCAGTTCCTGTCGGACGTCTACCTGCCGTGTCCGGACTGCGGCGGCCGGCGCTTCCGGGGCCAGGTGCTGGAGATCCGCTACGGGGGCCGGAATATCCTGGATATCCTGGAGATGACGGTGGACCGGGCCCTGGCATTCTTCGAAGGACATCCCCGGATCGTTTCAGCCCTGTCGCCCGTGGCTCTGGCGGGTTTGGGGTATATGCGCCTGGGCCAGCCCCTCAACACCCTCTCGGGCGGAGAGGCCCAGCGCCTGAAGCTTTCCCGGTACCTGACGGCCAAGGCCGGCGGCAGGCGGCTCTTTATCTTCGACGAGCCCACCACCGGTCTTCACTTCCAGGACATCGGCACCCTTCTTTCCGCCCTGCAGCGGCTGGTGGATGCGGGCAACACCGTGCTGGTGATCGAACACAACCTGGATGTCATAAAGACCGCCGACTGGGTCATCGACCTGGGGCCCGAAGGCGGCGATGCCGGCGGCAGGATTGTGGTGCAGGGACCGCCGGAGACGGTGGCGGCCCATAAGGACTCCCACACGGGGCGGTTCTTGCGCAAGGTCCTGGACCGGCAGGCCGCGGCCTGGAGGGACGAGACCCCGGCGCCGCCCCTGGCGGCCGAAACCGTTCCGGCGCTACCCACGGCCATCCGGATCCAGGGGGCCCGGGAGCACAATCTGAAAAATCTTCATCTGTCCATCCCGCACCACCGGCTGGTGGCGGTCACCGGCGTTTCCGGATCCGGCAAATCGAGTCTGGCCTTCGACATCCTCTTTGCCGAAGGCCAGCGCCGGTACCTGGAGAGCCTGGCGCCCTATGTGCGCCAGTACATGAAGATCCTGGAGCGTCCCGAGGTGGACGTGGTCACCGGTCTTCCGCCCAGCGTTGCCATCGAGCAGCGCATCAGCCACAGCGGCAGGCGTTCCACCGTGGCCACCCTGACGGAGATCTACCACTTCCTGCGGCTTCTCTTCGCCAAGGTGGGAACGCCGCTTTGCCCGGGATGTGGGAGACCCCTTTCCGTCCAGTCGCCCGCCGACATCATCGAGGGGGTCCGGCGGCGCCACGGCCGGGGGGAAGGGGCCCTCCTGGCGCCCAGGGTCGCCGGACGAAAGGGGTACCACCGGGACCTGCTGGCCCGGCTGATGCGGGAGGGCTTTTCCGAGGCCCGGATCGACGGCGATATCGTGGCCCTCACGGAGAAGATGTCCCTGGACCGGTACCGGGAGCATACCATCGAGGCGGTGGTCGCGAGACTGCCCGCCGACGACTTGGAAGGGGACGTTTCAAGGGCACTGGAGGCGGGCGCCGGCCGGCTCGTGATCGCCAGCCGGCACCGGGCCGACGAGGTGTACGATGTCCGGGGCGTGTGCCCCGTCTGCGGGATTGGGGTGGAGGCGCCGGACCCGAAGCGCTTCTCCTTCAACAGTCCCCGGGGCGCCTGCCCCGATTGCGAGGGCACGGGCCGGACGCGGACCGGTGACAAGGCCCCCTCCCGGGTCTGCAGGACCTGCGGCGGAAGTCGCCTGAAGCCCGAGGCCCTGGCTGTGAGGGTGGACGGCTGGAGCATTTGGGACCTGGTGAAGCTGCCAACGGAAAAGCTCCTGAAGCATCTTCCAGCCCTGACGGTGCCGGCGTCCATGGCCCCCGTGGCAACGCCGCTATTGGCCGAGATCCGATCGCGTCTGGGGTTTCTTCAACGGCTGGGCCTGGGATACCTCTCCCTGGACCGCTCGGGGGACACCCTCTCGGGCGGCGAGGCCCAGCGGGTGCGCCTGGCGGCCCAGCTGGGCTCCAACCTCACCGGCGTGCTCTACGTACTGGACGAGCCCACCATCGGGCTTCATCCCCGGGACAACGCGGTGCTGATCGAAGCATTAAAGGAGCTTCGGGACCGGGGCAACACCATCCTCGTGGTGGAGCACGACGAGGAGACCATCCGCGCTGCGGACGTGGTCATCGATCTGGGCCCCGGCGGCGGGAAAAACGGCGGTGAGGTGGTGGCCATGGGAAGCCCGGAGACCCTGACGAGCATGCCCGGATCTGCCACCGCCGACTGGTTTGCCGGAAGGGGATTCCGGTCGGCCCCGGATCACCGGCCCTACCGGGAACAGCCCGCCATTACGGTCACCGGTGCCGCGGCCAACAACCTGAAGGACATCGATGTCACCTTTCCCCTTCATACCCTGACGGCCGTGACGGGCGTGTCAGGCTCAGGAAAATCCACCCTGGTGAAGCACATCCTCTACCAGGGCCTCTTGAACCGGCTCTCGAAGCGTTCGCTGCCGGCCGGGGCCTGCCGTGACCTCACCGGCTGGAAGAACATCAGCCGGGCCCTGGAGGTGGACCATAGCCCCATCGGCCGCACCCCCCGTTCGGTTCCCGCCTCCTATGTGGGGTTCTTGACGGACATCCGAAAACTCTTTGCCCAGACGCCGGACGCCCGGGCCCGGGGGTTCGGGCCCGGGCGATTTTCCTTCAACATCGACGGGGGCAGGTGTGAGGCCTGCAAGGGCCAGGGCATTCCCCGGGTCCAGATGAAATTTCTTCCGGATGTCTATGTGCCCTGCGACCGGTGCGGCGGCAGGCGCTTCAACCGGGAAACCCTGGCCATACGCTACCGGGAAAAGAGCATCGCCGATGTGTTGGCCATGACCTTCGACGAGGCCGCTTCCTTTTTCAGCGCGGTGCCGAAGATCCGCCGGGCCGTGACCCTGGTGCGGAACATCGGTCTGGGGTACCTGGGGCTGGGGCAACCCAGCCCCACCCTCTCGGGCGGCGAGGCCCAGCGCATCAAACTGGCCCAGCAGCTGGTGAAGTCGAGCAACGGCCACACCCTCTACATCCTCGATGAGCCCACCACCGGCCTTCACATCTCGGACGTGGCGCGCCTGCTCCAGGTTCTCGCCTCCCTGGTGGCGGCGGGCAACACGGTGATCGCCATCGAGCACAACCCCGAGTTCATCCGGGCCGCGGACTACATCGTCGATCTCGGCCCCGAGGGAGGCGAGGGCGGCGGAAGGCTCGTGGCGACAGGTGCGCCCGAGGAGCTGGCGGCGATCCCCGAGGCCTCCCACACGGCCAGGTATCTCCGGCGGTACCTGGAGATGCGTTGACTCCTGATCTCCGAAGACCCCGAAGGATTGCGATTACGACAACGACAACGATTACGACAAGTACTGAGGGACAGCGATGTCGTTGTAACCGATGACATAAATATGGTATTTATGCATAGGCAGGCCATCGGAATTTGGACCCGTGACTTTCGAAAAAGAATTCCCGCTCCGGGTCAGAACGCACCGACCGAAAGGTTGACAAATTCATATGCCCCCTTTTTATAATGGAAGAGACTTAGAAAACTGTATGTTCGAAGGCCTCCCGTCTTGTTCATAGTGGAGGATAAACAGCTGACCCGATTTTTTCCAAAGGAGACTATCATGAGCCATAAGAAATCGTACCTGAAGGGATTTATCCTGGGCGTAGTGACGGTGGTCGCGGTGATGATGATGACAGGCGCCATCTATCGACAGACGGATAACAGGGGCGGGGATACGGACCACACCTTCCGAGCCTTGTATGCGAGCAACGACGGCAAGACTGTTTACGCCTGCGACGATGTCACGATCTACCGCTCCACGGACGGCGGCGCGAACTGGTCGGTAGTGTTCAAGAAGGGGAAAACCTCCGGGATGTAACGGGCTGTGTTCCCTGGGCCCTATGCCTGCTGCCCTTTCAGTTTCGAGAGGAAAGCGTTTCCTTCCCCCTTTTCCTTGGTGGTAAAGGAGGGCTCGAAAATTCTGCTAAGGGTGTGTTCCTCCATCCCTCCGGGCCGGTATCGGTCACCCGCAGGTGGGGTTTGCATTCTGGTCGTTCACTGGTATGATCGGCAACGCTGTTGCAGCCAAATGGCCCCTTTCCCCTTGGAATCAGGATTGAAAGGGGAATGATTTCCGTTGCTCGCATGGAGGTATGACCGGATGAATTTTTGCTCCCGATGCGGTGAGCCGGTGGTGCGCAAGGTCCCCACCGGTGATGAAAGAGCGCGCTACGTCTGTCCCGCCTGCAATGCCATTCATTATCAGAATCCCAAGCTCGTGGTCGGCTGCATCCCCATCTGGGAAGAGCGCATTCTCATGTGCCGGCGGAACATCGAGCCGCGCAAGGGGTATTGGACCCTGCCGGCCGGTTTTCTGGAAAATGACGAAACCGCGGCCGACGGTGCCCGTCGGGAGACACTCGAGGAGACGGGGGCCGAAGTCACCGATCTGGCCCCCTATCTGATGGTCGACATCGTCCCCATTCACCAAATTTACCTCATGTTCCGCGCCCGGTTGCTGACACCGGACATTCACCCCACCCGGGAAAGTTCCGAAGTGAGATTGGTGAAAGAGGCTGACATCCCCTGGGATGAAATCGCCTTTACGGCGGTTGAAAGGACCCTGTCGGCCTACCTGCGGGATCGCCCCTCGGGTAGCTTTGCCTTCCGGACCGACAAGATTGACAATTAAATGAAGCGGTCCCCGGGGTTACGGCGCCCCGCCTTCATCTCGCCGCGGCCCCTACAGGAACTGACCGAACTCAATTCCCATGCCCACGCATTGGCTGTTAAGCATGCAGGCGGCGGCATCTGAGTTTTCAAGGTAGTGGCGGATCTTTTCTCCCCTCACTTCAAAATCCACGGCCCAGGCGTTGTTGGTATTATCCCAACTGACCATCAGCTCCTGGTCGCATGACCCAAGTTCAGGGTAAATATCGGATATTTTATCACATAGTTCATCTTTATTCACCATGATGCACCTCCACTGGGATTGTCATCCCGCGAATCCGGCAGCACGTTTCGGTGTTATCGACCAGCGGCTGTCGGTCCCCGGGGATCTGCATGGCCACTTTTCATAAACTATAATTACGATACAGGCAGGTTGCAATTCGGGATGCGGATGGCCCATTCCTCCGGCGTCCCGACGTCGTGGCTGTTTGCGGTGATTTTGTCGCTGCAAAAGGCAAAAAAATGCCAGCTAATGGACTTGCAGAATATATGGCAAATAAGCTAAAACAGTTTGCCGAATGAGGGATAGGGCTGTATCCGAGATTTAATAACAAAAGAAAATGATTATTGAAGTTACAGCCGACTACAGTATACACTGTGCCCGATAAACCGCAATAAGCATATTTCTATCGACAGATATGCTCTGGAGTTGCCCCGCAACAATTCTGTCTGTAGAAACTTGGATTTAAGGGAAAAGTTCCTTGGAGCGGCGCTAATTTGATTTCTTTTTATGTTGATTATGCGAGGAGAAAAGGAATGACCAAGATGTTTTCGTCGTTTATGAAGTTCCTTGTTGCCGAGATATACATAATACCGCTGGTGACCACAGGGATTTTTTACAATGTTTATCTCTCGATATCCATTCCTTTGTTATCGACCGGCATTGTCAAACAGATGCCGAACCCGGCATTCGTGCTTTTCCCGGCATTCCTCATTCAGCTCTATGTGATCCAAAGGATAAAAGCAAAATTTTTGATCACCGCCAATGCGGGGCAAATGGTTTGGAAGGTCAGAGAAGGGAAGGTGATGGAGGTCAGCCGAAAATATGTTTGGAAATTTGATGAGGAGGTGGAGATTTACAAATTTTTTCCCGTCTTACAGGGAAACGAAATCGTCATATCCGGAACCATTCCTTACACGGTTTCCGAAACCCAACTGCTTATCCCCTACACCGTTGTCTTGCTTTTCAAGTACGGCAAGAATCGCTACCAGGAACTATTCGACGTCTTCAAAGGGTTTGCCAGGGACGAAAGCCTCAACATTGAATCCGTTGTAAAAGGATTTGTGGAGCATCATGCGGAAGCTCGGCTTGTCCAAGTGGGCGACGAGGAACGAAGGGATATAAAGAGAGTGCTGGAGGAGGTTCTGGCCGTTCCGGACAAATTCAAGGATATGGTGTGTTTCGGCGAGAGCAAATTGCAATACAAGAATCCGGACCAGGGGTTAATTCTGACATTTACCCCCGGCCAACAGTCCACCCCGAAAAATTCAGATCAACCCATGGGAGGTGCTCCCGGTCATGAAGAGGGCCAGAAAGCCGAGGAGCCGTCTTCAGGCCGACTATCAGACATGAACGGCTCAGATCAACCCACGGGGGAACCCGAGGACCTTGAAGCTGATCAGAAGATCGAGGCGCCAGATGCCGGACAACTGTCAGCACCGGACGCTTCAGATCCGTCCATGGAGGAACCCCGCGATCAAGAAGATGACCCGAAAACCGAGGACCCTGATCGCGGCAATTGAAAGGAACCACAGGACACATCCGTAAATCCCAATACCACTGATCCGCCTTGACCGTATCGGGGATCAGGCCCGTGGCGGATCCTTCCACGATGATGCGGCCATCGTCTGCCTTTTTCACTCATGCCCAGTCCGCTTCAAAACATATGAAGGAAGCCCATGGGATAGAGCTTGGAGATCAACCCGGTTTTTTCCCCCGGCTTGGAGGGAATTTCTGCTTTAAGAAATAATTGGCCGTTCTCAGATATTGAAATAGAGAGGTGATGGACAAACCTGTGATCTCAAATCTTGGGACTGGCCGCTCCGGGGGAAACGGTAGGGATGGGGCGGTTACGGGCGCACTGGCTGCCATTGGGGCATTTGGGATATGGGCGGTTTTCCCAATCTATTTCAAACAGTTCGGTTCAGGTGTGTCGCCCTGGGAGATCCTGTTGCATCGGGTGATCTGGACGGAGATCTTCTTGATCGGGTTTGTGCTGATTTCCCGAAGAGCGGAGCGCGTGCTCGGGCTGATGAAGCGACCCAGGGTGATGCTGGCCCTGGCGGGCAGCGCGCTGGCGATCGGCGCGAATTGGGCCACCTTCATCTGGGCGGTGACCCATGGGCAGATTCTGCAGAGCAGCCTGGGCTATTACATCAATCCGCTGCTCAATGTGCTCCTGGGGTACTGTCTTCTGAGGGAGCGTCTGCACCTGTTGCAGTGGCTGTCCGTGGCCATCGCCGCAGCGGGGGTTCTGATTTCCCTTATCGGGTATGGGGAGGTGCCCTGGTTGGCCCTGATGATGGCAGGATGTTTCGGTCTCTACGGCTTGATCCGAAAGCAGGTGGACATCGACAGCGTCACGGGGCTGATGGTGGAAGCCTTTATTCTGTTTCCCATCGCGCTGATATGGCTTCTGGTGATGTACAGGCAGGGGACGGCCGTTTTCCTGCTGGCCGGTGTGAAGACCGATTTGCTGCTTATGGGATGTGGGATCGTCACCATCCTGCCCCTCTTGCTCTTTGTGGTGGGCGCCAGGCAATTGAAGCTGGCCACCCTGGGGCTGCTGCAGTATATCGCGCCCACGGGTCATTTTCTGTGTGGGATCTATCTTTACGGGGAGCCCTTTACTGCCGCCGATGTGGTCACTTTCGGGTGCATCTGGACAGGGTTGGCGTTGTATACAGCAGATATCTGGCGGTGGCGCCGGAATTGAGGACATTGCCTCATCTGCCTTGAATATCCCCGGCGGCTCTGGTAGACACGGGCCAGCGATGGGAAAAGTTGTTTTTACGGCGTGGAAAGGACGTTGACATGACGGAATTTGCCCAGCGGAAGAAGACCCGCCGGATCATGGTGGGAGATGTGCCTGTGGGGGGAATGGCACCGGTGAGCGTGCAGTCCATGACCAATACGCCGACCCGGGAGGTTGCCGCCACGGTCCGGCAGATATGGCGCCTTGAAGATGCCGGGTGCGAAATCGTCCGCGTGGGGGTGCCGGATGAGGCAGCTGCCGAAGCCATACGGGATATCAGAATTCGGATCCATATCCCCCTGATTGCCGATATTCACTTCGATTACCGGCTGGCCATCGCCTGCGCCGAGGCCGGGGTCGACGGACTCAGGATCAATCCCGGCAACATCGGCAGTGAACGGAAGGTCAGGGCCGTGGTGGATTGCGCCCGGGAGCGTCATGTGGCGATCCGCATCGGCGTCAATGCGGGGTCCCTGGAAAAGGAACTTCTGAATCGGTACGGCGGGGCCACCGCCGAGGCCATGGTGGAAAGCGCCCTTCGGCATGTCCGGTTATTGCAGGATATGAATTTCCATAACATCAAGATCTCCCTCAAGGCCTCGGATGTGAAACGCACCGTGGCCGCCTATCGTCTCTTGAGCGAGAAAACGGATTTGCCGCTTCACGTGGGGGTGACCGAAGCGGGCGGGCTCTATCCCGGAATCGTGAAGTCGGCCCTGGGCATCGGGATGCTGCTGGCCGAGGGCATCGGCGACACCCTGCGGGTGAGCCTGACCCGGGACCCGGTGGAAGAGGTTCGGGTGGGCTATGAGATTCTGCGCGCCCTGGATTTGCGGCATCACGGGGTGGAATTGATTTCCTGTCCCACCTGCGCACGGTGCAGCCTGGATTTGATCGATATCGTGGAAAGGGCCGAGCGAGCCCTCATGACGGTGCGGCTGCCGCTGAAGGTGGCCATCATGGGTTGCGTGGTCAACGGACCCGGGGAGGCCAGGGAGGCGGATCTCGGCGTCACCGGATGCGAGGGCAAGGGCATCTTGTTCAAAAAGGGCGAGGTGGTGGATACCTTTCCCCAGGACAGGATCGTGGAGGTCCTGATCCAGGAGGTGAAAAAAATGGAGAAGGAGGCCGGGCACCGCTGAGGCTCCCGCCTCCCGTGCGGGATTCTTGGCCGACCTGCGCCGGCTTTTCTTCCGGGGGAATTACTTCTCGTTCGTCGCCTCCATCGTGCCCCCCCTCCGCGTCCTCGGCGACGGCGCCCATTGTTTCAGTATCTCGATCAACAGCTTCGGCCGGCGTCCGAATGAAGCGGGGAGCCGCGATGCACCTTTGGCGCCGCATCATCGAAGGCCTTTTCAAGGGAGCGCCATCTGTCGGCAAGGCCTTTTTTCGCCCGGTTCCAGGTTTGCGAGGAGCTTTTCTGCAACCGGTCGAGCCAGGTACCCACCTCCGCTCGCCGTCTCTTGAGCGCTTTGAGGGCCCGTTGGGATTTTTCCCGGGCCGCCCTGTCCATCTTTCCGCTTTCCTTTTTGGAATGGGCTTCGAAGGTTTGGATCTGGCGGTCCAGTGCCTTCAGCGAGGAATGGATCTTTGCCATCAATTCCCTTTTCCGGGCCATGGTGAAGTTGCAAATTGCCTGTCCCGTGTCGTTGAGGCCTTTTTTAATGGCTGCTGCGGACCCGCTTTCGGCTTTCTCCGGTCCGCCGGCCAGTGCGTCAGGAACGGTGCAGCATATCCAGAGGATGGCGCAAATCAGCAAGATCGCGGATCTGAAACTCGTTTTCATGACATTACCTCCACTAGGCTTGCCCGAAGGCGGATGGTCAGAGGGGCGGTGGCTCCTCCTTTTCATGGAAGGGCGGTTGCCCTCGGTTCTGTTTCATGCCATAGTCGGAACCTCGGCCGGCCGACCCTGGCAGAGCAGCAGGCGCCGTCAGTCGATGGCCTGCGAACCTCAAAATATAGCGCCGATCCGACGTTGTGTAAACTTAACCTCTTTCCCTGACATCCAGACGAGGTCTTTGCCATGACACGAGTCCTGATCCATCCGGCGTCCTATGATACCGCCCAGGAGGCGGTTGAGCGAGCCTTTTTGCTCTTTCCACAGGAAATCGAAGGGAAAAGGGTTTTGATCAAACCGAACGTCCTTCGCGCCTCGAAAGCATCCGAAGGGATCGTCACCCATCCGGCGCTCCTCAAGGCCGTGGTCGGGAAGGTTGCGTCCATGAAGCCGGCTTCTCTGGTGGTGGGCGACAACCCGGGGCTCTTCAGTTATGGGGCGAACGAGGAGAGTTTCCGCAGCACCGGCCTCATGGCGGCGGCTGGGGGATACTACCGCAATATCGGCACCGAGGCCGTCACGGTCCCTTTTAACCCTGAGTTCATGGACACGGTCAGTATCTCCAGGGACGTAGCCCAGGCCGATATCATCATCAGCCTGCCCAAGTTCAAAACCCATGGATTGACGGTCGTCACCGGCGCCATCAAGAACAGTTACGGCTTTCTGCCCGGTGCCCAGAAGGCGGTCTTGCACCGGATCGCAGGCAGCCCCCCGCGTTTCAATGACCTGATCGTGGACGTCTTTGCCTTGCGGGTGCCGGATCTTTTCATCATGGACGCCGTGGTCGGTATGGAGGGAAATGGTCCCGCCTCCCCGGATTTGCGGCAGGTTGGACAGATACTGGCGGCGGATAACGCGGTGGCCCTGGACACGGTGGTGGCCATGATGATGGGATGTGATCCGGCCCGGCTTCGGTTTCTGCAGAGGGCCGAGGCGGCGGGTCTGGGAAACCCCGATCCCGCCGCCATCGAGGTCATCGGCGAGCTGGCGGTTCTGCCCGGTTTCAAGCTGCCGCCCCTGGGGGGGGAGGCCATCCAGGGCAATCCCGCCATCCAGGAGCTCATGGAAACCCGGTCGGGAATGCGGCCCCGGCCCGATCCGGATCTTTGCACGGCCTGCGGCCAGTGCGTCGAGCAGTGCCCGGTGTCTGCCCTGACCCTCATCGGCGCGTTGCCCACGGTGGATGCCGATACCTGCATCACCTGCTTCTGTTGCCAGGAGATGTGCCCGGAAAAGGCCATGACGTTGCGTTAGGGGGTGTCGCTGAGGAAGCATATGAAGGGGATATTTTTTGCCATCATTCTATGGCTTCTGCCGGCTGTCGTTCTGGCCGGACCGCCCTTTCGGACGGATGATCCGGTGCCGGTGGGATATCATCATGGGGAAGTCTACCTCTTTTCCACCGGGACCCACGAGGCAGGCGGCACCAGCGGGATAGGGCCGGCGGTGGAGTTCAATTACGGCCCTTTGCCAGACATGCAACTTCACATCATCGCCCCGCTGGCCTATGATGACCCGGAGGGGGGGGAGTCCCATTTCGGGTACGGGGACACGGAACTGGGGGTGAAATACCGTCTTGTCCACGAAACCGAGCACCTGCCGATGGTCGGTGTATTTCCCCTCGTCGAGATTCCCACCGGAGACCGGGAAGAAGGCCTTGGCAACGGAAGGGCCCAGTATTTCCTTCCGGTCTGGCTCCAGAAAGACTTCGGCAGATGGACCACCTATGGCGGCGGTGGCTATTGGATCAACCCCGGTTCGGGTAACAAGAACTGGTGGTTCACGGGCATTCTGTTGCAGTATTCGTTTTCCGACAGCCTTTATCTGGGCGGGGAACTTTTTTATCAGACAGCCGATACGGTGGACGGGGAAGACAGCTCCGGCTTCAACCTGGGCGGAAGCGTCCCGCTGGTGGGGAACCTTCAGGTGATATTTTCGGCTGGCTGCGGGCTCACGCACCCGGCAGGCAACAGGTTTTCCTATTACCTGGGGCTGTATCGGGCGTTTTGAGGGGGCGGGCGGTCCATTCACTGGGAATCCCTGGATGAAGGGCCTGCCGTCCACAGGGGAAAAAAATCGGCATTCCGTCGTACGAAGGAGACTGTTTCATGACCAGCGATACCATCCATAGAAGATTTCTCATCGTTCTCGCCCTGTTCATATCGGCGGTGTTTCTGTCCATGATAAAATCGTTTCTCATGGCCATTTTGCTTGCGGGCATCTTTTCCTCCCTGGCGCATCCCTTCTACCGGCGCATCGCCAAATGGCTGGGGGGGCGCGAGGGGGCCGCTTCGGCCATCACCATCCTGGTCATGATTCTGATCGTGCTCCTGCCCCTCAGCGGCCTGCTGGGCATTGTCACCAACCAGGCCATCAAGGTCGGGCAATCTGTGACGCCCTGGGTCCACAAAGAGCTCTCCTCGCCGGATGCCTTTGCCAAGTGGGTGGGCCAGTTGCCCTTTTACGAGTCTATCGCCCCCTACAGGGAAATGATCTTTCAGAAGGCCGGGGAACTGGTGGGCATCATCAGCGGGTTTCTGATCGGCAACCTCCAGGCGGTCACCCTGGGCACGGTGAATTTCATTTTTCTGCTGTGCATCATGCTGTACACCATGTTCTATTTTCTCGTGGACGGCAACCGGCTCCTCGATAAAATCCTCTACTATATGCCCCTCGAGGACTACTACGAACGAAGGCTGCTGGAGCGGTTCACCTCCGTTACCCGGGCCACCCTCAAGGGGACGGCCCTGATCGGGATAACCCAGGGCGGTTTGGCGGGGATCGCCTTCGCCGTGGTGGGGATTCCGAGCGCCGTGTTTTGGGGAACGGTGATGACCGTCCTGTCCATTATCCCGGGAATCGGCACCGCGCTGATATGGGTACCTGCGGCGATTCTGCTCGCTGCCCGCGGTGCCTGGGGCAAGGCCCTTGCCCTGGTGATCTTCTGCGGCCTGGTGGTGGGCAGCCTGGATAACCTCCTGCGGCCGCGTCTGGTGGGGAAGGATACGGAGATGCACGATCTGATGATCCTGTTCTCCACCCTGGGCGGCATTGTCATGTTCGGCATCATCGGGTTCATCATCGGCCCGATCGTGGCGGCCCTCTTCGTCACCGTGTGGGACATGTACGGGGTCGTCTTCAAGAACTCACTGCCGCCGGTCAAGCATGTTGAC
>CAYOXD010000082.1:0-13938 GCA_964407825.1 uncultured Desulfobacterales bacterium
CGATGGTCCCCACGTTCACATGCGGCTTGGTCCGCTCAAATTTCTGCTTCGCCATGTTGCTTCTTCCTCCAAATCAAAGGAGCGATTGGATACCTTTTTTATCGAAACGCCCGTGTGCGCAGCGGCCCCCCTGAGCCGTCAGCACCGGACCGTGTGCTATTACCGGATCACCAGCGGAAATGCGCGAAGGCCTTGTTGGCCTCGGCCATCTTGTGGGTATCTTCCTTCTTTTTGACCGATGCGCCCCTCTGATTGGCTGCATCCAGCAGCTCGCCGGCCAGCTTGTTGGACATGTCCCGTTCCGAGCGCCCCTGGGCAAACTTGATGATCCACCGGATCCCCAAAGCCATCCTGCGGGAGTGCCGGATCTCGGTGGGCACCTGGTAGGTGGAACCGCCCACACGGCGAGATTTGACCTCAATCACCGGCTTCACATTGTCGAGGGCCTTTTCAAAGACCTTCAGGGGCTCTTCATTGGACTTTTCCCTAATAATATCGAAGGCTTTATAGAGAATCGTCTCGGCCGTGCTCTTTTTGCCATCCCGCATAATGGAATTAATGAACTTCGCAACCAGCTTGTTGTTATGTTTGGGATCCGGGATAACCGGCCGTTCTGGCACTTCTCTTCTTCTCGGCATAGCTTACACCATCTTCAAGTTATGGTTATGAAAATTCAAACCTGTCATTTGGGTCTTTTAGCTCCGTATTTGGACCGTCCCTGCTTGCGGTCTTCCACACCGAGGGTATCCAGGGTCCCGCGGACGATGTGATAGCGGACGCCCGGAAGATCCTTCACGCGGCCGCCGCGTACCAGCACCACGGAGTGCTCCTGAAGATTGTGGCCGATCCCGGGAATATAGGCGGTCACCTCGATCCCGGTGGTAAGACGGACCCTGGCCACTTTTCGAAGGGCCGAGTTGGGCTTCTTCGGCGTGGACGTATACACCCGGGTGCATACTCCCCGCTTTTGCGGCGCCCCCTTGAGCGCGGGAGTGGCGGTCTTCTGAAGGACTCTCTTCCTACCTTTTCTTACTAGCTGGTTGATGGTCGGCATCTTTTCCCCTTAAAAGTGGCGATGATCCACACTCAAAATTCACCCATTGACAAAAGCCGAACTAGTATACAGAAAGCCCGTTTTTGTCAAGCACAATGTTTTATTTTTTATTACCCCGCCTCCACGGAGATCAGGCCGTAGCCGGGGAGCCCCGTACCGGCGGGAATCAGCCGGCCCATGATCACATTCTCCTTCAACCCCCGGAGATAATCCACAGCGCCAGCGATGCTGGCATCGGTGAGCACCTTCGTGGTCTCCTGAAAGGAGGCCGCGGAAATGAAGCTGTCCGTACTCAGAGAGGCCTTGGTGATGCCGAGAATCAAAGATTCGGCCATGGCGGGTTTTCCGCCCTGCTCGATGATAGCCTGGTTCACCTCCTCGAACCGGGTCCGGTCCACCTGTTCCTCAAGGATGAAATCCGTGTCTCCGATATCGGTGATCTTGACCCGGCGCATCATCTGGCGGACGATTACCTCGATGTGCTTATCGTTGATGCGAACCCCCTGAAGCCGATACACCTCCTGAACCTCGTTGACCAGGTAGCGGGCCAGGGCCACCTCGCCCTTGATATTCAAGATGTCCTGGGGATTGGCGGCCCCACCGATCAGGGGTTCGCCGGCGCGAATATAATCTCCCTCGTACACATTGATATGCTTGCCGCGCGGGATCAGATACTCCTTCTTTTCGCCGGCGCCCACCGGTGTAACGGTAACCTTCTGTTTCCCCTTCTTGGTTCCCTTGGAAATGGAGACATACCCGTCGATCTCACTGAGAGTGGAGGCCTCCTTGGGTTTTCGCACTTCGAAGAGCTCGGCCACCCGGGGCAGACCACCGGTGATGTCCTTGGTCTTGGTGGTGGCCCGGGGCAGCTTTGCGACAATATCCCCGGCCTTCACTTCATCGTTTTCCTCCACCAGCAGGATGGCGTCCGTGGGCAGGATATAGCGCGCCATGCCGCCTCCCTTGAGCCGGGCCGTTTTCCCGCTCTCATCCTTGATGGAGATCCGCGGCCGCACATCTCCCGTCTTCGACTCGATGATGGTCCGACTGGATTTCCCCGTGACGGGATCCACCTTCTCCTGCATGGTTTTTCCGAGGGCGATGTCACCGAATTTGGCAACACCCGGTGCCTCGGTAATGATCGGCGTGGTGAAGGGGTCCCAGACGGCCAGGGTGTCGCCGGCCTTTACGGCCTGGCCGTCCTCCACGATCAGATGCGCACCATAGATGACCGGGTGACGCTCCCGCTCCCGGCCTGTGTTCCCGACGATGGAAAACTCACCGCCCCGGCGGTTCATGACGACGATTTGGTTTTCCGCGTTGCGCACCACCTTTAGCGTCTCATCGAACCGGATAGTGCCCTCGACCCTGGCGCGGATGTCCGCCTGCTCCACCCGCCGGCTCGCCGTGCCGCCGATGTGAAAGGTCCGCATGGTCAGCTGGGTTCCCGGCTCTCCGATGGACTGGGCAGCCAGAATCCCCACGGCCTGGCCGATCTCCACCCGCTGCCCATGGGCAAGATCCCGGCCATAGCACTTGGCACAGACACCGAATCGGGTGCGGCACGTCAACACGGAACGGATCTTGACGTTGGCAATGCCCAGGGCTTCGATCCTTTCAGCGGCCGTTTCGTCAATCTCCTGCCCGGCGGTCACCACAACCTCATCGGTAAAGGGGTCCAAGATATCCTCCACGGCCGTCCTTCCCAGGATCCGCTCGCCGATCTCCTGAATCACCTCACCGCCCTCCATGAGCGGCTCCACCTCCACGCCCATCAGAGTGCCGCAGTCGGGCTCCATAACGGTACAGTCCTGGGCCACGTCCGCCAGACGCCGGGTGAGGTATCCTGAGTTGGCCGTTTTCAACGCCGTATCGGCCAGCCCCTTTCGCGCCCCATGGGTGGAGATGAAGTACTGGAGCACCGAGAGGCCTTCCCTGAAATTGGCGGTAATGGGCGTCTCGATGATCTCGCCAGAGGGTTTTGCCATGAGCCCGCGCATCCCCGCCAACTGCCGCATCTGGTCCTTGCTGCCCCGGGCGCCGGAGTCTGCCATCATGTAAATGGGATTGAAGGCCTCCCGGATGACCGGTTCGCCCTTCTCGTCCTTCATGGGTTTGGCCTCGTCATCCAACTCAGGCGACTGCTTCATTGCCTCCATCATTTCGTTGGCGATGTCATCGGTGGCCTTTGCCCAGATATCGACGACTTTATTGTATTTTTCTCCCTGGGTGATGAGCCCCTCCGTGTACTGCCGGCCGATTTCCGTGACCTGGTTTTCGGCCTTTTTGAGAATATCCCATTTCGATTTGGGGATGATCATGGCGTCGATGGAAATGGAAAGCCCGCCCTGGGTGGAGTACCGGTACCCGATGTCCTTGAGCCGGTCTGAAAGAATGACCGTCGCCTTGGGACCGAGGTTGCGGTAGACGGCGTCGATGAGCTCCCTGAGGGACTTTTTGCCCTGAACCGCGTTGACGCGGCTGAAGGGAATCTCCGGCTGTTTCTCGACCACCATGAAGATATGGTACCGTCCCTGATCGGACCGGACGGAGTGGATCTTTCCCGCCTCGAGGGCGAACAGGGCATCAGCCGCCTTGTCATCGGCATTGAATACCCGTTTGAACTCATCGGAGCGCACCCGGCCCAGCAAGCCGTCGTTTTCCTTGTCCAAACTCTGGGAGTAAGTCTTGACCAGATCGTTAAACGCTTCGCCGGCCTTGAGCTTTTTCAGGACCTCCTCGGCCGTTGCCTTGTCCGGCACCGCGATGTGTTTCAGGATCAGAACCGAATCGGTGGGCATGATGTCCCAGAGCAGAATCCGGCCGACCGTGGTCTTGACCCGTTCCCCATCCATCCGCACGATGACTTCCGCATGCAGATCGATGACCCGGGCGTCATATGCGCAGCGGACCTCTTCGGTGCTCGAAAAGAGTCTTCCTTCACCCCGGGCCCCCTTGAGGATCTTGGTCATGTAGTAGATCCCGAGGACGATATCCTGGCTCGGCACGATGATGGGGCTGCCGTTGGCGGGCGAGAGGATGTTGTTGCTCGAGAGCATCAGCACCCGAGCCTCGATCTGGGCCTCCACCGATAGGGGAATGTGCACGGCCATCTGGTCCCCGTCGAAATCCGCGTTGAAGGCGGTACACACCAGCGGATGCAGCTGGATGGCCTTTCCCTCGATGAGGATGGGCTCGAAAGCCTGAACCCCCAGCCGGTGAAGGGTCGGCGCCCGATTCAAGAGCACGGGATATTCGCGCACCACCTCGTCCAGTGTATCCCAGACCTCCGGGATCTCCCGCTCCACCATCTTTTTGGCGCTCTTGATGGTGGACACCAGCCCCTTTCTCTCCAGTCGGTAATAGACAAAGGGCTTGAACAGCTCGAGGGCCATCTTCTTCGGCAAGCCGCACTGGTGAAGCCGGAGGTTCGGTCCCACGGTGATCACGGTACGACCGGAATAATCCACCCGTTTACCCAAGAGGTTCTGTCGGAATCGGCCCTGCTTTCCCTTGAGGGTGTCGCTCAGGGATTTCAGGGGCCGCTTGTTGGTACCGGTGACGACGCGGCCGTGACGGCCATTGTCGAAGAGGACATCCACCGATTCCTGGAGCATGCGCTTTTCGTTCCGCACGATGATATCCGGCGCCTTCAGATCGATGAGCCGACGCAGCCGGTTGTTCCGGTTGATGACCCGGCGGTACAGATCGTTCAGATCCGATGTGGCGAAACGGCCGCCCTCCAGAGGCACCAGGGGCCTCAGATCCGGCGGCAGCACCGGAATCACGTCCATGATCATCCACACCGGGTTGATGCCCGAACGTCTGAAGGCATCGACGATCTTAAGCCGTTTGGCCAGTTTCTGACGCTTGGTGGCCGAACCGGTGGAGCGGATCTCGGTCTTCAGCTGGACGTAGATCTCCTCCAGGTTGAGCCCATCGAGCATCTTGTAGACAGCTTCCGCGCCGATGCCCGCCTCGAACTTGGCGCCGAAGGCTTCGACGGCCTCACGATACTTGTCGTCCGTAAGAAGCTGCCCCTTGGCCAGGGTCGTGTCCTTGGGGTCGGTCACGATGTAGCAGTCGAAGTAGAGGACCTTCTCCATATTCTTCAGCGTCAAATCGAGCAAATTTCCGATCTTGCTGGGAAGACTCTTCAGAAACCAGATGTGCGACACCGGCGTCGCCAGCTCGATGTGTCCCATCCGCTCCCGACGCACCTTGGACTGGATCACCTCAACGCCGCATTTTTCGCAGATCACCCCGCGGTGCTTCATCCGCTTGTATTTACCGCAGTTGCACTCGTAATCCTTGGTGGGGCCAAATATCTTGGCACAGAACAGCCCTTCTCGCTCGGGCTTGAACGTGCGATAGTTGATGGTTTCCGGCTTTTTGATCTCCCCGTGGGACCATTCGCGAATCTGGGCAGACGATGCCAGGGAAACCTTGACACCGGTGTACAGTCTTGGATCCGTCGGTTTTGCGAAAAAATCGTATATTGTTTCCATATATTAATTCCTAATGCTGGCTGCGCCCGCACCCCGGATCATGGCCATGGCCACCACCCGATGGGTACGGACAGGGTTGGCCGTGCCGCGCACGTGGCCAGCCACGCACGCCCGCACGGGTTCTAAGCAATAAAACATTGCTCTCAGCATCAAGTTTGTCCCTGTATCAGGGAGACATCCAATCCAAGTGACTGCAGCTCCTTGGTAAGAACCCGGAAGGACTCGGGCAGGCCCGGTTCAAGCGAATTCTGCCCCTTGACGATCTTCTCGTACATGCGGGTTCTGCCGGCCATATCATCGGACTTGACCGTCAGGAATTCCTGGAGCGCATTGGCGGCTCCATAGGCCTCCATGGCCCATACCTCCATTTCCCCCAGCCGCTGGCCACCGAACTGGGCTTTACCGCCGAGGGGCTGCTGGGTCACCAGCGAATAAGGTCCGATGGACCGCGCGTGGATCTTGTCATCCACCAGGTGGTGAAGCTTCAGCATATACATGGTGCCGACCGTAATCTTCTCGTTGAAGGCCTCGCCGGTTCGGCCGTCGTAAAGCGTTGCCTGGGCGGTCCGGCTCAGGCCCGCCTCGCTCAGCAGGTCCTTTACCTCTTCCTCCTTGGCACCGTTGAACACCGGCGTGGCCATATGGACACCATTGACGTAACGACCGGCAAGGCTCATCAGGCCCTCCTCGTCGAGCGCCAGGATGTCCTCCTTTTCAAGGGGCCCGTCGAAGATATGCAGCATCTTCTCCTGGAGTTCCTCCTTCCGGGCGTCCTCCATCAGCGCAGCGATCTGGTCCCCGAGGCCCTTGGCCGCCCGGCCCAGATGGATTTCCAGGATCTGCCCGACATTCATGCGCGAGGGAACCCCCAGGGGATTGAGCACCATGTCCACCGCCCTGCCGTCGGCGAAATAGGGCATGTCCTCCGTCGGAAGGATCCGTGAGACCACGCCCTTGTTCCCGTGCCTTCCGGCCATTTTGTCGCCAACAGACAGCTTTCGCTTCATGGCCACATAGACCTTGACCATCTTAATGACGCCCGGCGGCAGATCGTCCCCCCTGTCAAAGCGGCTGATCTGATTTTCAAAATCCTCCCTGAACTTATCACACTGCCTGGCGTAGCCCGCCAGCAGATCGTGCATCTCCTCGGTCACCCGACTGTCGGCGAGAACGAGGCCTTCGAGCTGCGCCAGGGGGACATCGGACAGCTTTTCGGGGACGATTTTATCGCCCTTGGCAATCTGGTTCTTCTTTCCCTTTTTCAGGCTGGTTACGGCCTCCTGGCCATCCAGGAGCCGCTGCAGCCGTTCGCGGATGATCTGGCCCGTGATGGCGATCTTCTCATCCCGGTCCTTTTCCATCCGGCTGATCTCGGATGTCTCGATATCCTTCGAGCGCTGGTCCTTTTCCACCCCGCGGCGGGCAAACACCTTGGCATCGATGACGATCCCCTCCACGCCGGGCGGCACACGAAGAGAGGTATCCTTTACCTCTCCCGCCTTTTCCCCGAATATGGCGCGCAGGAGTTTTTCCTCGGGAGACAGCTGGGTTTCGCCCTTGGGCGTCACCTTCCCCACCAGGATATCTCCCTGGCCCACCTCAGCCCCCAGACGGATAATCCCGCTGTCATCGAGATTTTTCAGGGCCTCTTCACCGACGTTGGGAATGTCCCGGGTGATTTCCTCCTTGCCGAGCTTCGTATCCCGGGCCACCATCTCAAATTCTTCAATGTGGACAGAGGTGTAAACCCCGTCACGAACCAGGCGTTCGCTGACAAGGATGGAGTCCTCAAAATTGTATCCCCCCCAGGGCATGAAGGCGACGATCACATTCTTGCCCAGGGCCAATTCCCCCTGTTCCGTGGCGGGTCCGTCGCAGATAATCTCACCTGCCTGGACATGCTGGCCCTTTTTCACAATGGGCCGATGATTGAAGCATGTGTTCTGGTTGGACCGGACGAACTTCTGCAGGTTATAGATGGTGACGTCCTCATTCGGCCCGTTGTCACCGGTATTGTGTCGGAGCACGATCCTGGAGGCGTCCACATCCACCACCACGGCATCATGGTCCGCAACGATGGTCACGCCGGAATCCTTGGCCACCACCCCCTCTATACCGGTACCCACCAGCGGGGCCTCGCTGGTGATCAGCGGCACCGCCTGACGCTGCATGTTGGAGCCCATGAGCGCACGGTTGGCGTCGTCATTCTCCAGAAAAGGAATCAGCGAGGCCGACACGCTCACCAGCTGGTTGGGGGAGATGTCCATCAGCTCAATCTGCTCCCGCTCCACCATCATGAACTCGCCGCCCACCCGGGAGGTCACCAGCGCATTCTCGTACTGGTTTTCCTCATTCACCGGTGCGTTGGCCTGGGCAATGGGGTGATCCTTCTCCTCGAAAGCGCTCAGGAACTTGACCTCCTCCGTGACGGTGGAATCCTTCACCACGCGATAGGGCGTTTCGATAAATCCGTAGTCATTCACCCGGGCATAGGTACTCAGGGACACGATCAGACCGATATTCGGTCCCTCAGGGGTCTCAATGGGGCAAATCCGGCCGTAGTGGGACGGATGCACGTCCCGGACCTCGAAACCGGCCCGCTCCCGGGTCAGCCCGCCGGGTCCAAGGGCGCTCAACCGACGTTTATGGGTGGTTTCCGAAAGCGGGTTGGTCTGGTCCATGAACTGGCTCAGCTGGCTGGTGCCGAAAAACTCCTTGACAACCGCGGATACGGGCTTCGGGTTGATCAGATCATGGGGCATGAGCGCATCGACCTCCTGGAGACTCATGCGCTCCTTGATGGCCCTCTCCATCCGCACCAGGCCGATCCGGTAATGGTTTTCCAGCAGTTCTCCCACAGCCCGCACCCGCCGGTTCCCCAGATGATCGATATCGTCCACCACGCCCTGGGTGTCGCGAAGCTCCACCAGGGTTTTAGCGGTGAGAAGGATATCCTCCTTGCGCAGGGTCGTGACGTTCAGGGGCGCGTTAATGCCCAGGCGCAGGTTGATCTTAAGCCTCCCGACGCCGGACAGATCATAATAAGCCGATTTGAAAAACAGGTGATCGATAAAATCCTGGGCCACCTCGGGGGTGGCGGGGTTTCCGGGGCGCAGCCGCCGGTAAATTTCGATCAGGGCCTCTTCCTTGCTCTCGGCCTTGTCCATCAAGAGGGTTTTTCGAATCGAATCGCCGGTGCCCACCCCCTCGGTGTACAGCAGTTCGAACTCGTTTATTCCGATCTCGTTGAGTTTTTCAAGGACCTCCTCGTCCAGCACATCGTTGGGACGCTGCAGCACCTCATCCGTCTCCGGATGCGTCACCGCGGTCGCAAAGGCCTTTCCCATCAGGTCTTCCACGTTCACGGGAAGCAGCTCCACCCCCGCTGTCTTCAGCTGTCGAATGGCTTTTCGGGTAAAGTGCCGGCCCTTCTTCAGCAGGACCTCGTCGGTGGACGGATCGGCTATATCCTGGCTCGCCCGCTGCCCCTTCAGGAATTTCTCGTTGAATACCTTGAAGAACGCCTTCCCCTTGCAGACCATTTTTTCCTTCTGATAGAAGTAGGATAGAAGGTCCTCGGTGGAGTAACCGAAGGCCTTGAATAGCAACGTCACGGGGAATTTCCGGCGCCGGTCGATTCTGATGTATACGATGTCCTTCGGATCGATTTCCATGTCGATCCAGGAACCCCGCACCGGTATGATGCGGGAGGTGTAGATGATCTTTCCACTGGAGTGGGTTTTCCCCTTGTCATGATCGAAAAAGACACCTGAGGAGCGATGCAGCTGGCTGACCACCACCCGTTCGGTTCCGTTTATGATGAAGGTGCCTTTGCGGGTCATCATGGGGATCGTACCGAAGTATATTTCCTGCTCCTTGATGTCCCGGATGTTGGAGACGCCGGTCTCCTTGTCCACATCGTACACCACGAGCCGGACCGTGATCCGCACCGGCAGCTCGAAGGTCATGCCACGATTGATGCATTCATCGACATTGTGTTTGACCTCTCCGAACCGGTACGAAACGAACTCCAGAGAGGCGGTCCCTGTAAAATCCTTGATGGGGAAAACCGACTTGAAGACGGCCTGAAGACCGATGTCTCTGCGTTTTTCAGGCGGGATGTCGATCTGAAGGAATCGGGCGTACGATTCGCGCTGCATCCCGATCAAATCCGGGATATCGACGATCTTCCGAATTTTTCCGAAGTTTTTCCTCAGTCGTTTAGTTGCCGAAGGCCTTATCGACATGGCTTCTCCATATTGGGCTCGCAGAAGCGTGAAAATGGGATAACCGGACATAATTCCAAATTATCCCATTCATCACACCTCACATTTGTATCAATCAGACAGGCGACGGCCCTTGCCCCTATCTTTGCCGGTAACAGCCGCCTGCCGAGAAATATTCCCAACCGGGCCGTTCAGGTACACCGTGCACCGCGCATGGCGCTTCCCAGTGCCTTACTTCATCTCCACCTGGGCGCCGGCGCCCTCCAACTGTTCTTTCACCTTCTGGGCCTCCTCCTTGGCAATGCCCTCCTTGACCGGTTTCGGGGCACCGTCCACCAAGTCCTTGGCATCCTTCAGGCCCAGACCCGTAATCGCGCGGACCTCTTTGATGACATTGATTTTCTTGTCACCAGCGGACAGCAGGATCACATCGAATTCCGTTTGTTCCTCGGCCGGTGCAGCCGCTGCCTCCGCCGGTCCAGCGGCCATCATGGCAACGGGAGCGGCGGCCGATACGCCGAATTTTTCTTCCATTTCCTTGACCAGCTGAGACAGCTCGAGCACGGTCATGTTCGAAATAAATTCTACCACATCGTCTTTGGTAATATCTGCCATTTGATCAATCCTCCGTTTTTACAATCTTGGGGCACCCCCTCAGGGAATGCCGGCTGGAACTAAACACATCGAATCAAAGCCACGGGTCAGGCTGCCTCTTTCTTTTCCTTGATGGCCTGAAGCACATTCACAAGCTGCCGCGGAACGCCTGAGAGCACCCTCACGAAATCGGTGGGCACAGCGTTCATGGCCGAGAGCACCTGGGAGAGGAGTACCTCACGGGACGGCAATGCCGACAGCGCCTTGATATCATCCAGATTCAATGGCTTGCCGTCTATGACACCGACCTTGATCTCGAGTTTGTTGTTTTCCTTTATGAACTCCGTCAGCACCTTGGCGGGGGCCACCGGATCAGTGTAGCCCAGGGCGATGGCATTAGGCCCCTTGAAATGATCCTTGATAGCTTCAACGCCGGTATCCACCGAAGCCCTGGCAATGAGCGTGTTTTTCGCCACCCGGTACTCGATGTCCGCCTCTCGCAATTTTGATCGAAGCTGATTGACGGCGGCCACATTGAGTCCCTTGTAATCCGTGACGATCACCACCTTGGCCCGCTCGAACTTCTCGTGAAGCTCCTCGGTAATAGCTTTTTTCTGTTCGATTTTCACTTTGTGTTACACCCCCTTTCCGTGCCTGTAAAAACCGGAGGTCAGTCATAATGAACTACATGCCTGTCTAGGTAGGCCGGCACTGCCGGTTAGGCGTCTGAAAGCGACACACCTACGGTCTTTGACAGTTAATGGTCCTTGAGGCAGGACCGTTTAGAAGATAACCCCGCTTGGATTATCCCTTTAAAAGCGCACGGATGCCAATTCAAGGCATCCGGCTGTCTTCCGGCGCCCACCAATGCGGAGCCAGAGATAATCCAGCTGGTATTGTGCTTGTGCGGACTATTTCAAGAGATCCTTCACAAAGGCCGTGTCGACCTTGAATCCCGGTCCCATGGTCGTTGAAATCGCGATGCTCCTGAAATAAGTGCCCTTGCTGGAAGCCGGCTTCAGTTTCGTTATCGTTTCCATGAAGGCAGCTACATTCTCGATGATCTTCTCAGGGCCGAAGGAGACCTTGCCCATGGGAGCATGGACGATCCCGGCCTTCTCTACCCTGAAATCGATCTTGCCCGCCTTCAGTTCGCCCACCACTTTGGCCACATCGAAGGTAACCGTTCCGGTCTTGGCGTTGGGCATCAGTCCCCTCGGCCCCAAAAGCCGACCGATTTTACCGACAGTGCCCATCATGTCCGGCGTCGCCACGGCCTTGTCGAATCCGAACCACCCCTCTTTAATCTTTTCCACGAGGTCATCGTTCCCGACAAAATCCGCGCCCGCCTGCTGCGCTTCGGTCTCCTTCTCCCCCTTGGCGAAAACGAGCACCTTGACTTCTTTGCCTAGGCCGTTGGGCAACACCACCGTGCCCCGGACCATCTGGTCGGCATGCCTTGGATCGACCCCGAGTTTCACCGCCACATCGATGGTCTCATCGAATTTGGCAAAAGACGATTCAATGGCCATCTTCGCCGATTCTAGAAAGTTATAGCGTTTCCCGGTGTCGAATTTCTCAATGGACTTTATGTATTTTTTCCCGCGCTTCGGCATCGTACCCCACTGGCTCCTTTTTTTCCTATACGACCTCTATGCCCATGCTCCTGGCCGTTCCGGCGATGATCATACAAGCAGCATCCAAATCAGTTGCGTTCAAATCCACCATCTTCAGGTTGGCGATCTCCTCCACCTGCTTCCGGGTGACCTTTCCGACCTTTTCCCGCTTGGGATCGGCCGCTCCCTTTGCAATCTTCGCCGCTTTTTTGAGTAGCACAGCTGCCGGAGGGGTCTTGGTGACAAAGGTGAACGTTCGGTCCTGATAAACCGTAATGACCACCGGAATGACCATTCCCTCCTCATTGGCCGTGCGCGCATTGAAGGCCTTGCAAAAGTCCATGATATTCACTCCATGCTGACCCAGCGCAGGGCCGATGGGAGGGGACGGGTTGGCCTTACCGGCAGTCACCTGTAATTTGATCTGTGCAATAACCTTTTTTGCCACTGTTCTTACTCCTGACGCTGAAAAATAATGATGGTTACGGCGCAATGCCGGAAAAAAGGAAGGTCTTTACATCTTTGTGACCTGCACGAATTCAAGCTCCACGGGGGTAGGCCGGCCAAATATACTGACAAGCACCTTGATTTTTCCCTTTTCCTGATTCACTTCCTCCACCGTACCATTGAAATTGTTGAACGGTCCATCAATGACACGGACCTCGTCCCCGGATTCAAAAAGGTACTTGGGCTTGGGCTTGTTCTTGCCGGCCTCCATCCTGTTCAGGATCTGGGCGGCCTCCTCTTCAGTGATCGGCGTCGGCTTTTCCCTGCCCCCCAGAAATCCGGTAACCTTGGCGGTGTTGTTGACGATGTGCCAGGTTTCGTCGTCCAGGTTCATCTGAACCAGTATGTAGCCGGGATAAAACTTCCTGGAGGACGTTTTTCGCTTCCCCTTCACGAGTTCCAGGACCTGCTCGGTGGGAACCAGCACCTCTCCGAACTTCTGCGCCTGGCCGGAAAGCTGAATGCGCTCCTCAAGGGCCATCTTCACCTTGTTTTCAAACCCCGAATAGACATGGACGATATACCATTTCATGGTCACGGATCGCTCTCCTTACCGGTCTATTGCAGCACCGCATGGACAAGGCTGGACAGCATCACATCCACGGCCCCCAAAAAAACACCGATGATGATCACCAATACGATTACCACCGCGGTGGAGCCGAGAGTTTGTTTTCTGGAAGGCCAGGTGACCTTCCGCAGCTCAACACGGACCTCGCGCAGGAACTGCATGATCTTATCCACTTGCCGACGGCCTGGATACTCCCGGGAGGGCGCGGCTGGGCGCCCGGCCGCCGCGGCGACGGCGCGCCTTTTCTTTTCAGCCAAAACGGCGTCTGAAACCGTTCCGCTTCTGTCAGAGGCTGCCTCCTCTGTCTGCCCCGAATCGACCGCCGCCCGGTTACCGGATTTGTCTTTCGGTCTAAAAGCGGGTTTCTTTCTTTGTAACCGTCCCATTGAAGCACCTAAAAACGAAAGATCAGAGATAAGGCGGCTGGGCGTTCATAGCCGTTTCCGACCGTTTGGCCCTGATCTTCCCCAGAAGTGGTTTGGCAGGCCAGGAGGGACTCGAACCCCCAGCACCCGGATTTGGAGTCCGGTGCTCTGCCAATTAGAGCTACTGGCCTGCATTGTCCCCCCACCCCACATGATGGCTGTCGATATCCGACCGACAGCCGGGGCGGCGCTGGTCATCGCCCACCGTGTCCCCCCCAGCCTACTTGGTCTCCTTGTGAGACGTATGCTTTCTGCAAAAGCGACAGTACTTGGAAAACTCAAGTTTGTCGGGGGTCGTTCGCTTGTTCTTGGTCGTCGTATAATTTCTGCGTTTGCACTCAGAGCATGCTAAGGTTACGATTACTCTCACGAAACGTCTCCTTCACCTCTATTCGATGATTTCGCTGACGACGCCGGCGCCCACGGTGCGGCCCCCCTCA
>CAYOXD010000083.1:0-2076 GCA_964407825.1 uncultured Desulfobacterales bacterium
CGTAATCGAAACCGCAGTCCTAATCGATAGACAGCAGGAACTCAGTCAGGGCTAGCCCGATGCCGATCGACGTTCGATTCACAACGACTGGGTTTGGGGCTGATTTTGGCGCAAACGCCGTCTCCTGGGACGATTCCGAGGAGGCGTACAAGTACGACAACGAAAAAGAAAATACCAGATTCAGACGTAACCGCAAAAATTTTAAAATCATCCATATCGAAACAAAATCACCCTGGGGTGCCGGTGTGGACGAGGTTGCGTTTAGCCGCAAATGGCGCTACTGTTGACCATTAAAATGAGAAAGGTGCCAATGAACCCAATACCCCCATCGGAGACCTATCGTATGAAAAGAAGGACGTGGCGAATCTATCTGATGATTCTTTTATCGGCCGCGGTACTCCTCGCCGTGACCGCGATGGCAAAGGAAGCCCCCAAAAAGAAGGGGCCGGAGGCGGTCTACCCGGAAAAGGCATTTCATTTCAAGCCGGTTCTCGAGGGCACCATCGTGTCTCATGAATTCAAGATCCAAAACAAGGGGACTTCCGAATTGATGATTCAGCGCGTCAAGCCCGGCTGAGGCTGCACCGCCGCAAATTACACGCGGCAGATCCCCCCGGGCGGGGAGGGAACGATTACCATCAAAGTCAATACGGCCTATCATGGCGGCGCCACCATCAACAAGGGGACGGCCGTTTTCACCAACGATTCAACCAACCCCCGAGAGATACTGAGGATCATCGGCAAGGTGGACAGGCTCTATGAGCTTTCACCCCGCGCGGTGCGGCTGGTGGGCCCGGTGGGCTCGAAAATCAGCCAGACCCTCAAACTGACCACAACGGAGAAATATCCCCTCCATTTGGTATCGATCCGGGCCTTTCGCGGCACATACATCCACTGCTCGCTTAAAAAAATCGCGGGAGGAAAAGTTGCCGTGTATGATATCAATGTGGAAAATACAAGAACCGAGCCGGGCCGTTACATCGATACCCTCTATGTGAAGACGGACAACAAGTCCAAACCGGAAATCGACATCCCGGTGTATGGATACATCCAGCCCCGGACGGATGGCACCCAAAAATAGTCTGAAAAAAGCCGGAAAGGGGATGCCAACGGCTTTGGGCATCGTCTTTCCGGCTGTTTCATAAATCCAGTTTCACTTGGAAATCGATAAAAGAATGAAGTCAGTAAAGGTTGTCGCCCTCGACTGCGATGGCGTCATGTTCAATTCCGAAAAGGCAAACACCGCCTATTACAACCGGATCTTGAACCATCTGGGGTACCCCGGCCTGTCACGGCCGCAATTTGACTTCGTCCATATGCATACGGTGGACGAGGCACTGGCCCATCTGTTTCCCGATCAGGACATGCTGGCGGAGGCCCATCGGTTCCGCAAGGCAACCGGATATTCTGAATTTATCAAATCTATGGAGATCGAGCCCGGCCTGAAAGACCTTCTCCACGGGCTTCGACCCGGCATCAAGACGGCCGTGGCCACCAACCGAACCAACACCATGGCGCATGTGCTGAGCGAGCATGGGCTGGTTGAAGATTTCGATCTGGTGGTATGTGCCCTGGATGTCCCGCGTCCCAAGCCCCATCCGGACATGCTGGGGAAAATACTGACACACTTCGGGGCATCACCCGGTGAGATGCTGTATGTCGGGGATTCCCAACTGGATCAAATGGCCGCCAGGGCCGCCGAAGTCCCCTTCGCCGCATACAACAATCCGGATCTCGATGCCGATTACCACATTACCCGCCTGCTTGCCATCCGGGACATATTGAACGGCTCCTGAGCCCACCCTGGCCTCACTGGTTCCCGAGCCCGTTCTGCCCCCCGCAGTCCGGGCACTGCCAGGTGATGCCGTTGCAGGACATCCCCCAGAGGTTTTCCGCCATGCAGGATTGGCAAATGGCAAATCCGCACCTGCACCGCCAGAGAAACGGAAATTCCAGTCGGCAGCAATGACAGGTCCGATCGGCCGAGGACCGGCGCTTTTTTCCGAAGGTTCGTTTCATGCCACACCTACCTCAATCAAATTCGGACCTCGATCTTCGTTTCGGCCAACCTTGTCC
>CAYOXD010000083.1:2176-13841 GCA_964407825.1 uncultured Desulfobacterales bacterium
CCTTTGCTTGTCGTTTAACGCCAACGATGCTAAGGACATCCCGCAGAAGCACTCTATTAATCCAGCCCCCGGGCCGGTGTCAATCCAAGCTGAAGGGACATGGCGTCATGAAAGAGGATAAAACCCTATACCTCATCGATGGAACCGCCTACATTCACCGTGCCTTTCACGCCATCCGCGGACTGACCAACTCCAGCGGGCTCGCCACCAACGCGGCGTTCGGTTTTACCCGAATGGTGCTGAAGCTCCTCCAGGATCGGGAGCCGATGTATATCGGGATGTTCTTCGATGCCCGGGGTCCCACCTTCAGACACGACATCTACCCGGAATACAAGGCGAACCGCCCCCCCATGCCCGAAGACATGGCCGTGCAGATCCCCTACATAAAGGAAATCGTTGCCGCCCTGAACCTGCCCGTTTATGAAATGCAGGGATACGAGGCCGATGACCTGATGGGAACCGTTTCCAGGCTGGCCGAGGGGGCCGGGTGTTCCGTGGTCATGGTGACCGGAGACAAGGATTTCCTCCAGCTCGTGACCGAGCGGGTCAGCATCTGGGATCCCATGAAGGACAAGACCATCGACTTGAGAACGATCCAAAAGGAATACGCGCTTTCGCCCCCCCAGCTCATAGACACCATGGGGCTCTCCGGAGACACGGCCGACAATGTGCCGGGGGTCCCCGGGATCGGCCCGAAGACCGCTCTTTCCCTCATTCAGACCCACGGCAGCCTGGATCAACTGTATGCGGCCGTTCACACGATCTCCCGAAAAAAGCAGAAAGAAAACCTGCTCCGGTACAGGGACCAGGCCTATTTGAGCAAAAAACTGGTGGCCATCGATGTCCAGGCGCCGGTCCCCTTCGATGTGGAGGCCTTTCGCCGCCGGGAGCCGGACCGGGAGCGTCTCCAGGAGCTGTTCAAAACCCTGGAGTTTTCCCAACTTCAGCAGGCCTTTTCCCTTCCCGCGGAAAGGAAGAAAAAAAATTACCGCGCTATTCTGGACAGGGCGGCCTTGATGGACCTCATCCAGGACCTCGGCAAGACTCCCCGCTTCGCCCTGGACACCGAAACCACCTCCAAGCGACCCATGCAGGCCGAACTGGTGGGGATCTCCTTTTCCACTTCGCCGGACGAGGGGGTCTACATCCCCGTGGGCCATGATCCGGATGCGGCACCGAAGCAGCTGACGCGCACGGAGGTCCTGGATCTGCTCAAACCCCTTCTGGAAGATCCGGCCCTGAAAAAGATCGGCCAGAACATCAAGTATGACTGGATGGTCCTGTCCCATTACGGCATCGATCTGGAGGGGGTGACCTTCGATACCATGCTGGCCTCCTATCTTTTAACCCCCTCCAAGCGGGTGCACAGCCTGGATCAGATCGCCCTGGATTATCTGGGGCACCGGATGATCTCCTACGAAGAGGCCGTGGGCAAAGGAAACAAGGAGGCGGGCTTTTCCGGCGTCCCCCTGGAAAGGGCGGTACCCTATGCCTGCGAGGATGCGGATATCACCCTGGCGGCATACGGGGTGCTGGCGCCGAAACTGCGGGAAGGCGAACTCTCCCGTCTGTTCGAGGAGGTGGAGATGCCGCTCATTCCGGTGTTGATGCGCATGGAAAAGCGGGGCATCCGGGTGAGCCGGGAGCGGCTCTCTACCCTCTCCCAGTCCTTTGCGGAGCAGATGGGTGAGATCGAGGCGGGTGTCTATGACCTGGCCGGCGAGACCTTCAATATCCGCTCCTCCCAGCAGCTCGGCCAGATCCTGTTCGAAAAACTGAAGCTGCCGATCCAGAAAAAAACCAAGAAAAAAACGGGCTACTCCACGGATGTGGATGTCCTCACCACCCTGGCCGATCTGCATGAACTGCCGGCGCTCGTCCTTCGCCACAGGACCCTGGCCAAGCTGAAATCCACCTATACCGATGCGCTCATGGAGCTGATCCACCCCGGTACGGGCCGGATACACACCTCCTTCAACCAGACCATTGCGGCAACGGGCAGGCTCAGCAGCTCGGAGCCGAACCTGCAGAACATTCCCATCCGCACCGAGGAGGGTCGTCAGATCCGAAGCGCCTTCTTGCCCAGGGAGGGCTGGCGGCTTCTGTCGGCGGATTATTCCCAGATCGAGCTGCGCCTCCTGGCCCACTGTTCGGAGGATCCGATCCTGATCCAGGCCTTCGTGGAGGACGAAGACATCCACGCCCGAACAGCCGCCGAGGTGTTTCAGGTGTTTCCCTCCTTTATCGATGCGGACCTGAGGCGCCAGGCCAAGGCCATCAATTTCGGAATCATCTACGGCATGAGCCCCTTCGGGCTCTCAAGGCAGCTCGGAATCAGTCAGAAGATGGCCAAGACTTACATCGATCACTATTTCGAGCGCTACCGGGGCGTCAAGGCCTTCATGGACCGGGCCGTGGACCAGGCCCACCAGAACCGCTGCACCACCACCCTCCTGGGCCGGCGGCGTCAACTGCCGGACATCGACAGCAAGAACCCGTCGGTTCGCCAGTTTGCAGAGCGCATGGCCATCAACACCCCGATTCAGGGATCGGCCGCGGACCTCATCAAGCTTGCCATGATCCGGATCGACGCCGCGTTCCGGGAAAGAACCCTCGCCTCGAATATGCTCCTGACCGTGCACGATGAACTGGTGTTCGAGGTGCCGCCCGGGGAAGCGCCAGCGGTCGAGGCGCTGGTGCGGGAGGTCATGGAGGGGGTGTGGTCCCTGCGGGTGCCGCTGAAGGTGAACATGGAATGGGGGGACACCTGGGCGGATGTGCACTAATGTGCGCCCGGGGGTTCCGGGTCGTCGGCGGTTTCCGGAGGGGTGGCGTCCACGGTTGTCCTGAGGGTTTCATAGATGGATTTAAAGGCCTCAGGGAAACTGCTGGGGGATACGCGGCCCGTCTCTATGAATTTGACGACGATTTCCTTTGCCGCCCTTAAGACTTGTTCATCCATGGATGCCATGGTGTCACCTTCCCTGTTATTATCCTGTTATTATATCGAAATAATTGTGGATTGGTATCAGGTAGACCGCTGATTGTCAAGCCATTTGACAGCCAGCAGCGATTCTAACAGAACACGGTGAATCGAATTCAGTTAGAATTGCTGATTTGACAGGACTGCAACGGTTCTGATATCTGTCATCATTTAACATTCGATGGATTCATCGAATGTTGTTTCATCAAAGGCCATTGCCTGGAAGGAAGCCCGTGAGCTCTTCATCAGATCAACCCTTACCCTACCCGGTGGAAAAGCCGGACATCGTACGGCCCGAACGGATCGACGTCATCGCGTATCAGTATCGTACCAAACGGGACATCGATATCGTGATCCGCCAGCCGGAATTCACCTCCGTATGCCCCATGACCGGCCTGCCGGACTTTGGAACCATCGTCATCAAGTACCAGCCCAACGACCTCATCGTGGAGTTGAAATCCCTTAAGTATTACCTGCTGCAGTACCGACATGTGGGCATCTTTTACGAGCATGTGGTAAACCGGATCCTGGAGGATCTGGTGGGCCGCCTCGATCCGAAGCGGATGGAAATCATTGGTGAGTTCAGCGCCAGGGGCGGGATCACCTCCACCATTTCCGCCGTTTATGAAGGGGGAAAGTGAAACGAAACCCGTTGTCGCGACATAACCGCCATTCATCGGGAAAGGCGGCTTGTTTGGTTCTTGGAATGATCGGCTGCCTGGTGCTCCTGTCCGGTTGCGGGACCTGGGGAAAGCTGGTTGGCTTCACCACCGGCGGATTCGTCGAACATGCAGGAAAAATCAAACACACCATTGCCATTCTCCCCATTTCAAACAAACTGCCATGGGTGGCGCAGCGGTTAAACACCGGTTTCATGACCGACCTGGTTCAGGCAATTAAGGACAGAAGTTCCCGAATCATCGTGATTGCTCCCGGCGATGGGCGCTATCCCCAGGCGTTGGATCGCTTCAGCCCCGCCGGTGACACGGTGCCCGACAATATCGCCCTGGCAAGTCTCTGCCATAAGAGCGGGATCAACGGCGTGATAACGGGCCAACTGGTCAATATCACCGTGGAAAATCAAAAACGGGGAATTCTGTGGTTCAAACATCCCTATCCCATGGCCCGGATAGAGCTGGAAATTGCACTCTATGACGCCGGCACGGCGGCAAAGGTGCTGGACAAATCCCTCTTTGTGAAGGTGCCGCTCTCCGACGAGGACCTGGCGAGCCTGAGACAGAACCAGGTGCTCGATGCGGAGGCCGCGCAGGAGCCACTGAAGGACACGGCTTCCCGTGTTGCCAAGGAGATGTGCAATAGGCTGAACGACCTGCCCTGGGAGGGAAGTATTGTCTCGGTGTCGGCCGGAAAGGCGACCCTTCCCTTCGGCAAGGCCGCCGGGTTCACCGTCGGCGATGTGCTGGAGGTACGAACCAGCGGAGACCTGGTGGTGGCGAGCAATGGGTCGAAATACATTCTCCCTGGGTTGAAGACCGGACAAATCCGGATCAGCGCCGTTTCCGCCAATACGGCCGAAGCCACCCCCCTGGGAGCGGATACCAGCGTGGCAGCGGGCGATATGGTCCGTTTCCCCACGGATCGTTGAAAATCAACCCATCATAGTTCGTGTCCATCCACAAAGTGGATGGGCACTAGGTCACGATCCGGTAAACGGTCAGGGGACTGTCCAGCCCCTTCACCCTTACCGGCGGCAGGGCGTGGGCCTTGAGGCCCCCCGCGGCCTCCGGACCTTCCCCATAATCGCGCACGCACCGCCAGGTCCTGTCGCTGATGAGGATCTCACCGCCCCTTGCCAGAGCCTGCAGCCGCGAGGCGATGTTTACGGGCATCCCCACGCAGGTATATTCCCTTTTTCTCAAAGACCCCATCACGCCGGTCAACACCTCTCCCGTGGCAATACCGATACCGATCTCCAGACGAAAGCCCTTGTTCCTGCGCAACCGATGGTCGATTTCCACCGCCTTTTTCTGCATCTGGCGGGCCGCCTGCACCGCCCGGACCGCGTCGTCTAAATGGACGACAGGCGCACCGAACACCACCATGATCCCGTCTCCCAGATGCTTGTCCACCGTCCCCTCGTAATCAAAGGCGATCTCGCCCATGGGCGAAAAAAAGTCTCCGTTGAGGAAGGCGGCGATTTCCTGGGGAGTAACCCCCACGGACAGCCGTGTGAAATTGCGGATGTCCGCAAAGAGCACCGAGGCCGTATGAAATACCGGCTGCAAGGCATCGGGCGTCCGCTGCATTCTTAGGTAGACCGATTCGGGAACGAACTGGCGCAGCCGCCGCCGCAGGCAAATATCGTGGATCTTGGCCCTGAATTCCACGTTGTCGAAGGGCTTGGTCAGGAAGCCGTCAACCCCCTCGTTGGTGGCTTCGATGGCCACCTCCATGGTGGCATATCCGGTCAGGAGGATGCGTGTGATCTCCGGATTGATGCGGCGAATCCGGTTGAGGGTTTCAAGGCCGTCGATTCCCGGCATCTTGTAGTCGGTGATGACCGTAGCGATCTCCTGGGGACATCGCTCTACGAGGGTGATTCCGTCCATTCCGTTTTCCGCCACATGAAGCCTGTAGGAGCTGCGCTTAAGCGCCCTTGAAACCGATCGGCGGATGCCCGCTTCATCATCAATAAACAGCAGACCATTCATGGGAAGCCTCCCTGGTGGGCGCCGCAACCGGAGCGTTGAGGCCCCCGTCCCTGGATCCGGTTCACTTTTATGATGTTACAGCTTCACTTAGAGCCCCTCTGTGACCGAAACAACGATGGTCAGGTCGTTGCCAACGCTTCGCGGTAGGCGCGTATCAGCCGCAATCCTTCGGCCTCACTGGACAGGTGCTTGATCGATTCCCGGAAGTGGCTGCTGTTTCGCAGTCCCTTGACCAGCCAGCCGAGACGGCTCCGCATGATCCGGCAGCCGTGGGGTTCCCCGAAGTAGCGGACCGATGTGGAAAGGTAGCGTTCCATAATGGAGAACCGGGTCCCAAGATCCAGCACCGGCGGCCGCCGGTGGTGCTGGAGCGCGGCACACTGGGCGAAGATCAAGGGGTTGGCCAGGGCGGCTCTTCCGATCATGATCCCGTCACAACCGGTCTCCCGCAGCATATCCAACCCGTCCCGGGCGCCCAGGATATCCCCATTGCCGATGACGGGGATCCCCACATGGGCCTTCACCTCCCCGATAATCCGCCGATCCGCCGATCCGCCGAAGGCCTGGGTGGCGGTCCGGGGGTGGACGGCAATGGCGTCCACGCCGCAGTCCTCGGCGATGCGCGCGATTTGAAGGGCCTGCCTACCCGACGGCTCCCAGCCGGTCCGGATCTTGATCGTGAGGGGAATCGAAATGGCCTGTCGTACGGCTGACAGAATTTTCTCGGTGGTTTCGGGAGCCTTCATGAGGGCCGCGCCGGCGCCGGTCTTGATGATCTTTTTCACCGAGCACCCGAGATTGATATCGAGGATGTCCGCGCCCGCGGCCTCGACCATCCGGGCCGCCTCGGCCATGACAGATGGGCTGGACCCGAATATCTGCATGGAAACGGGTTTTTCATCCGCCGTTGTTGTGAGGAGGCTGGCGGTCTTGCGGGATTGATGGATCAGACCGTTGGCGCTCACCATCTCCGAGCAGACCAGGCCGCATCCGGCATGTTTGATCATCAGGCGGAAGGGCAGGTTCGTAACACCGGCCAGGGGAGCCAAAATGGTATTGTCATCGAGGAGCACCGATCCGATGTTCATCCGAAACGCCCTGCCTCCACCGCTGCCGGTCAGGAGGACTTCTTTTTCAGATCCGAGAAACTGATGACTTCGGCTTCCCCCGCAGGACGCGTCTCCTCCCCGCCGGTTTCCGTCTCTTCCGGTGCCTCTTCATCCTCGACGCGGGCGGTTTCCGGGCAGACCACCCGCTCCAGGCGCATCTCCTTTCCGTCCATGGTAAAGGGGGCGCCGTCGATGTAGACATCCCTCAAAATCCAGGTCACCACGTACAGCGGCACCTGCAACATCAACAGTTTGACATGGTACCAGTTCGGCTTGACATCAGCGGTGATGCTCTCGATCCGGGCAAAGGACAGGGGAACCCCCTCCAGGTGGATCAGTACGATATCGTTTTCGGTTGTTGCCATATGGGGTAGTGCCTCGCTTTCTTTTATTGGACCAGTATCTTGCCACAACCGGCACCCCTTTGTAAAGTGTTCCGAAACACCCCTTTTTTAATTTGACTCAACGCCGGCTTTTCCCGATAATGACGCCGGACAACCGCTAATGAAGATCTCACAGGGGAGAACACCATGGACAGAAAAGAACGCATGGACGGACCGGTCATCAACGAGGGCATTTCGGCCCTTCGCCAAAGGGGCAGCCGTATCATAACAGAGGGGAAAACCAAGCACCCGCCGGCCTCCCTCATGAAAGCCGCCGGGGTGATCGGAAACCTCAAGGCCCTTTCCAGGCCATTTGTGACCGTGATCAACTCCCATACCACCCACATACCGGGGCATGCCCACCTCCACATTCTGGGCGACATCGTACGCCAGGAACTCGAACGGCTGGGCTGCAACGTCTGGTACGCCAATATCGGCGCCGCCATCTGCGATGGGATCGCCATGGGGCATTTCGGCATGAAGTACTCCCTGCCCTCCAGGGAGCTCATTACCGATCAGATCGAATCGGTGATCACGGCGCATCCCTGTGATGCCTGGATCGGTATCGGCAACTGCGACAAGATCGGCCCCGGGATGCTGAACGCCATGGCTCGCCTCAACATTCCGGCCGTTTACGTTTCCGGCGGTCCCATGCTGGCCAGCGCCGGCGGCGGGGACTTCATCACCGTCTACGAGGGGCTTGGGAAACATGCCGCCGGCAAGATCACCGAATCGGCCCTGGACGAGCTGGCGGAAACCAGCTGCCCGGGGTGCGGGTCCTGCGCGGGCATGTTCACGGCCAATTCCATGAACTGCCTGGCCGAGGCCATCGGTATGGCCCTTCCCGGAAACGGCACCCTCACCGCCGAGCTCTGGGCAGATGCGGAAAAGCGCCGCACCCGGTTAAACCCCGGCCGCATCGATCTCATGAAGGCCGCCGCCGGCGCCCTGGTCCATTGCCTTGAAAGGGACATCCGGCCCCTGGACATCATCACCGAGGCTGCCATCGACAATGCCTTCATGGCGGACATGGCCATGGGCGGCAGCACCAACACGGTTCTCCACACCCTGGCCCTGGCGTCCGCCGCCGGCATTTCCTATGATCTGGCACGCATCAACCGGCTGTCGGCCACAACGCCCTGCATCTGCAAGGTGTCGCCCTCCCGGCCCGAGGTGCACCTGGAGGATGTTCACGCGGCCGGCGGAATTTCCGCCATTTTGAAGGAAATCTCGTCCCATGGCGCGGGGCCTCTCACCCTTTCCGCCAAAACGGTATACGGCACCCTGGCGGATGCCGTCGAAAAGGCGCCCGAACCGGACGGCGACGTCATTCGATCCGCTGAAAAGGCCTTTACCCGGGACGGGGGACTGGCGGTCCTCTTCGGCAACATCGCCCCCCGGGGGGCCGTGGTCAAGGTGGCGGGGGTGGATCGGGATATGATGCAGTTCGAGGGTCCGGCCGTTGTCTATGAGTCCCAGGAGGAGGCCCTCTCCGGCATCCTGGAGGGAAAGGTCAGGGACGGAGATGTGGTGGTGATCCGGTTCGAGGGCCCCAGGGGCGGCCCCGGCATGCAGGAGATGCTGGCGCCCACGGCGGCCATTACGGGCGCCGGCCTCAAGACCGCCCTCATCACGGACGGCCGTTTTTCCGGCGGCACCCGGGGGCTCTGCGTGGGTCACATCTCACCGGAGGCCGCCGCCGGCGGCCCCATTGCGGCGATTCAACCCGGGGATCGGATCCGGATCGACGCGGAGAAAAGAACCCTGGCGCTTCTGGTGCCCGAATCGGAACTGAACCGCCGCATGGCCCATCTGCCGCCCTTTACCCCCAAGGTCAAGGCCGGATGGCTCGCCCGCTATCTGGCCCACGTCACCTCCGCCGACCGGGGTGCCGTGTTTGACATTTAGTAGCTCCCCGTTGTTGCAACTGTGGAACAAAAAAAGGGGCCTCCCGTGGGAGGCCCCTTTTTTTCTATGCCGGATGAATTCCCGACTACTCCCCGATTACGCCAAGATCACCCGTTTTTCTTTTCGAAGGTCTTCATGAAGTCCACCAGGTCCGCCACGGCCTTCAACGGCATGGGATTGTAGATGGAGGCCCGGCACCCGCCCACGGACCGGTGTCCCTTGAGGCCGCCGAACCCGTTTTCAAGGGCTTCTTGGATGAACTGCTTCTCCAGGTCCTCGCTGGGAAGACGGAAGGTGACGTTCATGAAAGAACGGCTGTCCGCATCGGCCGTTCCCCGATAAAAATCACCGGAGTCCATGAATCCGTACAGCAGATCCGCCTTCTGACGGTTGATCTCCGCCATTTTCTCGATACCGCCGATTTCCTCCTCCAGCCATTTGCTCACCAGTTGAACCGTGTAAATGGCAAAGCAGGGAGGCGTGTTGTAGAGGGAATTCTTGGCGGCAAAGGTGGTGTATTTCACCATGCTCGGCAGATTTTCAGGCACCCGCTCAAGCATGTCCTTTCGAATCACCACCACGCAGACCCCGGCCGCACCCATGTTCTTCTGGGCGCCGGCATAGAAGAGACCGAAGGGGGCCGGATCGAAGGGCCGGCTCAGGATGTCCGAGGACATATCGGCGACGAGGGGAACGCCGCCCGTATCGGGCATCTGTGCCCACTGGGTTCCCTTGATGGTGTTGTTGGTGGTGATGTGGACATAGGCGGCGTCGCTGTTGAAAACGACATTCTTGGGAATGTAGCAGAAATCCCGGTCCTTGGAGGAGGCGACCACATCGGCGCTTTTCCCCTGGAGTTCCACCTCCTTGATGGCCTTGGTGGACCAGGTGCCGGTGTTGACATAGTCCGCGGACCGGCCCTCGGGCAGAAGGTTCATGGGAATCATGAAAAACTGGGAGCTGGCGCCCCCCTGGAGGAAGAGCACCTCGAAGTTGTCATCCAGTTTCAGAAGCCGTTTGATCCGGACGACGGCATCGTTGATGACATCATCGAACCACTTGGAGCGGTGACTGACCTCCACCAGGGACATTCCCGAACCCTTGAAGTTTAAGAACGATGCCTGAATCTCTTCCAGAACCGGCAGGGGCAGGGCCGCAGGTCCCGCGTTGAAGTTGTATATGCGATGTTCCGTCATTGCCATTCCTCCGTTTGATAAAAACTTAACCAATAATATTTGATATTTCCGGATCGAAATCGCCATCGAAATCCTTCCGGTATTCGACCCCGATTTCGATAGCGATTTCGATCCCGATATGAAAAAGACAGGGGCCCCCTGACTGGGGAGCAGACGCCGTTCCTCATGGTGGCCATTTTTAGTAATGATCCCGCCCGCAAGTCAAGCGCTATTTGGGAGGAAACATCATGAAAGCTATCTGGAATTTTTACGAAAAAGCGTTTCGACGAGAGTCCGTTACGCTATCTTTCAATCTGCATTGAGGATTTCGATGAAAAGATGAATTTGGGTCATATCCCTTTTCCGGCCCGGACCCGCCGTCGCCCACCCCCGATACCGGCCTGCCCCACCGCTGCTTTTGCCAATGGCGTAGCGGGTCACTCGGAAATTTCAAATACCTTTGATTAGACGTTAGGGTCATGTTGTTATTATTTTGCCGTCTAATAAAAAAAGGGAACAGGGGCAGCGCCCTATTCCCTTTTGGCTCTTGCAGGGGGGATTGGAATTTAACGTTTGGAGAATTGGAACCGGGCGCGGGCCCCCTTCTGACCGTATTTTTTCCGCTCTCTGGCCCTGGGGTCGCGTCTGACGAAGCCGGCCTTCTTGAGCACCGGCCGCAGGTCCGGGTCCGCCAGCATCAGAGCGCGGGTGACGCCGTGGCGGATGGCCCCCGCCTGGCCGGTGATGCCGCCACCCGTGACGCTGACACGGATGTCGTACCGTTCCCGCAGGTTGGTGAGCATCAACGGTTGGGTCATGATGGTCTTGGCGGTTTCAAAGGTGAAATAATCATCCATGGACCGACCGTTGATCACGATCTGGCCGGTTCCGGGGGTGATCCAGGTCTTTGCGATGGCGCTTTTCCGTCTTCCGGTTGCGTAATAGGTTTCTTGCGTCATATCGAATCCCAGTCTGATGCGTTATTAGAGGGTGATGGCTTCGGGCTGTTGGGCGCCATGGGGGTGGCTTTCGCCGGCATACACATGAAGCTTCTTGATGAGCTTCCGGCCGAGCCGGTTCTTGGGCAGCATCCCCTTGACGGCGAACCGGATCACATCCTCCGGCCGCTTTTCCAGTAGTTTCTTGGCGGTAATGCTCTTGATTCCCCCCATGTACCCACTGTGGCGGTAATAGTTTTTCTGATCGAGTTTCCGGCCCGTGAGAACGATTTTTTCCGCGTTGATCACGATGATACTATCGCCGGTATCCGCGTGGGGGGTGTAGAGGGGATTGTGTTTGCCCCTCAAGCGGTAGGCCACGGCGGATGCCAGGCGACCGAGAATGGCCTCGCTCGCGTCCACCACCAGCCATTTCCCCTGATTGTCCGAATCCTTCGCGCTGTAAGTATATTTTTTCACTGCACTGGCTCCTCTTC
>CAYOXD010000084.1:0-13773 GCA_964407825.1 uncultured Desulfobacterales bacterium
TGCAGGGGAATGCCTCTGATACCCCGGCGGGATCACCGCCTGAAGGCGGGGAGGGGGCAGAAGGACTTATTTCCCAGTCCAGCATCGATGCCCTTTTGAACGGAGAACTGGGAACAACGGGTTCCACAGACGCGTTTGACGCATCTGAACCGGTCAGCGACATCTCGGAACCGGAGGGGCCGCCGGAATCCAGGGCGGATGCCGCCGCCTCGGAGGCGGCGGCTCAGACGGCCCAGGGGGTGCCTTTTGTGCCCCAGGAGGCGGACGAGAACGGTAACCACGTGTCCCAATCGGATATTGATGCCCTTCTGAGGGAGGCGATGGCCTCCGATGAGGTTTCAGAGGGATCCTCAGCCGGTGATGCCGACGAACAGGTGGATGCGGAAAATCAAAAGAGTATCTTTTCAGAGGGCATCGACAGTCTGCTGGAGGAACAACTTGGCGCGGGGGCGGAGCTCGAACCGGTCATTCTTGCCGAGGAAACCGAGCCGGCCGATAGCCAGGCAGCCGCGCCGCCCCTGGATAGCCCCTGGTACAGGAAGAGGCATTGGCGGGTTAGCGCCATGGCCGCCATAGTAATGATGATTTCCTCCATTAGCCTCTACGCTCTTTTCCGGTCTCCGGAAAAGCGCCCGCCACACCAGGTTCTGACATTTGCCGTCCCCAACCCCGATACCCAGGCTGCCTCGGGAAACGATTACGGGAAAACAGCGGTGACCATGCCGGGCTTCATGGTTCTGGCCCCCGACGTCAACCATTCGATAACATGCGTGACAGCGGACGTTTCTCTCGATTTCTCGGACCCCACCATAGCGGGGATGGTTAAAGATAACGCGGCCTTTGTCCGAAATGTCATATACAGGGTAATAGCCAAGGCGTTGGCAACCCCGGATAAGGAGAAAATCAATAAAATAAGTATAGGGCTTTCAGTCCGCGAGGCCTTGGCGACCGTGGTGCCAAAGGAGGCCATTCGCGCCGTTTTTTTCGATAAGTTCAAGGTCATTTGAACGGCTCAGGCTGAAGGCCGAAGATGGAGGGCCGTTACCGTGCCAGGCGTTTCAGATGTCAATATCGTGCTGCAACAGGGAAACAGCGTCCAGGAGATCCATTCGGCGCGACAGCACGGTGCAGAGCAAAGTCAATGGGCGGCCTCCCAGCATCTGGCTGAAAAAGAGGCCCAGGAGCGCTCAACGGTTCAGGAGTCAGGCCAGATGGATAGAAACAGGCTGGACGCGAATGGCTCAGGAAGGGGTCGTTGGTTGCTTCGGCGGCGCATGAAAAAGAAGCTGCGAAAGAACCGGAAACAATTCGAATCCAGAGGTCACCTGCTGGATACAGTGGCGTGAAGGCAAGCCGCCGGGGTGGAATGAGGATGCGGTTGGGGGGAATTGTGGCAGGCGTCAATTTGTGGATCCTATGTCAGATCGTGATGGATGGGGTGCTGGTGGCATTGGTATTGTTGCTCATGCGCCATATGAAGTCTGCCATCAGCCGGGAAGCGGCCAGGGAGGCCTCCCAGCACCTGATGGGAATGATCGAACCGCTCATTCGGGAGGCTCAGGCCGTAGCCAGCTCCTTCGAGGATCAGTTGAAGGAAAAAAAAGACTTGGCCCATCAGCTGAACGAGGATCTCGATCGCCGCATTATCAGCCTGAACATGCTGCTGAATCGCGCACGGTCCTACCTGGACGACGGGCCTGGAAAACACCTCGCCGGCCAGGTCTACAAGCAGCAGGACGCCATCCTGAAACTGTACAACCAGCACCATGATTCTGAAGCCATCGCCAAGAAACTCTCCATCCCCAAGGCCGAGGTGGATCTGGTGATAGATCTGAAAACCGCGTTTTTTTCCAATAAATGAGGGCCATGCCCATCCCCCGTCTCCCGCCGATTCTCGTTTCTTCCGCCGAGGTGACTCTCGGACGCAGGGAGAGCGGCCCCAGAGACCCTGCCCTTGGCCTTGAAAAGGGCCGCGTGATCCCCGCCCAGGTACTGAAAATTCTGTCATCCCGAGAGGCGCTGCTGTCCCTGGACGGCGTCCGGGTGCTGGCAAAGACCTTCGTCCCGTTGAAGCCCGGTCAGCAGATCCTGCTTCAGGTCGAGCGCTCGGGGGGAGAGCAGCCCGTGTTCCGGCTGATTCAGGATGCGGACCCGTCGGGCAGATTGCCTGCTCCCCTGCTGGGGGTGCTTCGATCCGGGGGGGCCTCGGGCGCCTTTGCACTTCTCGAGTCCCTGCTGAGCCGGCAGCCCCACCTGGGAGTATCCGCAGCGCAGGAGGCAGCGGGACAGACCAGGACCCTGCCACGGAGGACCCTGCGACGGATGCAAGCGCTGGTAACGCGGCTCTCCCTCAAGTCCGGAGAGGCGACGCCACGATTCCTGAACGAGCTCATCAGGGGCAGCGGTCTTCTGTGGGAGCGAAAGCTCCACCTACTCCTCGCCTCCCCAGGTGAGCCCCCAAGGGGCGAGGTGTCCGACCTGGTGGAAAAGGACATCAAGGGACTGGCTCTCAAGCTGCTGCAGGGCGGCACGGAGACGAAGAGTGCAGATGTCGACACCGTCAAGACCTTTGTGAAGGGTCTGGAACATCTTCAGGTTTTTAACGGTCATGGCGATGGGACCCCGGACCGGTATCTGCTGCCCCTGCCGGTATGGACCGGCGGAGAGGTCAAGTTCGGGCAGATGCTGCTCACCTTTGGGGAGGAACACTCGAAGGACGGTAGGGAACAAAGCTCACGGGTCAACGTTTCCTTCCTTTTGACGCTTTCTCAGCTGGGAGATCTCAGGGCGGATTTTTCCGTCTTGAGTCGCTCGGTGTCCGGAACCTTCGGCGTTGCGTCTGAAGAGATGGCGGCCTTTGTCACCGGCCACCTGTCGGATCTAAGCGGCCGGCTCGAGGCGCACGGATACGACGTGCGTCACCTTGGATGCCGGGTGCTGGCGGTAGAGGCCCTGCGGGATACCGCTCTTTTGGAAGGGCTCGGAGACAGCGAGGCCCAGGGGGTGTTGAATTTGGTGATCTGACCTCGCGGTAGAATGACACCCCCGTCATTATTTTGACTGCGGAACCCCCAACTCCGGCTTCGCCGGAAGCCACCGGCTGTTAGCCATTTGCTATTAGCTGGATGCTGATAATAGGTCTAAAATGACCGCTAAGAAACGAAAACAAGCCGTAGCCCTCCAATACCGGCCGGCCAAGGATGCCGCGCCGAAGGTAACCGCCAAGGGAAGTGGGCGGGTGGCCGAAAAGATCATCGAAATGGCCAGGGCCCACGGCATTCCGGTGAAGCCGGATCCGGATCTGGTGGCAGTTTTGTCAAAGCTGGATATCGAGGCGGAAATCCCGCCCAACGTATATGTGGTGGTGGCGGAGCTGCTTGCCTTCGTCTATGCCCTGAACGGGAAAAAAGAGCCGGTATAGGCATAATTTTCCGCCCCTGCGCGGTCCGGGCTCCCAGCCCTCCATGCGTTGGTGCTCGCAGCAGACCTTCCCGAAACCCCCAGCCTGGCCAAGGCTTTCAATCCTGTCCCCCCCTGTGGCCACGTTGAAGGTTTTCCTCCCCTGGCATTTTAATTGCTTCCTTGATGGTTAACGACGAAATGGACTGGGATGAGGCTTGGTCAGACCGCTGAAACTCCCATCTGCAGTCCCAACCGGAGCGCGAAACATGGAAATGGATATTGGAAGGGCGGCGCGCGCCGCCATCCGGGTGGATAAGCGGTTCGACATCATCGCCAACCATCTGGCCAATGTGGCAACCGCAGGATACAAGGCGGAGGAGATCTCATTCGACGACCTGTTCCGTGCCCGGATGCGAGTCGATTTGTCCCAGGGGCAGATCGAGCCCACCGGCAACCCGCTGGATCTGGCCCTCTCCGGCCCGGGATTTTTCAAGATCCAGACACCGAACGGGATCCGATATACCCGCAACGGCACCTTCACGCTGGATAAGAACAAATACCTGGTGACCCAGGACGGCAATCGCGTCATGGGGGACAAGGGTCCCCTTCAACTGAATGGCAGCAAGGTGGGTGGCAGCAAGGTGAAGGTGGATCCGAACGGGCAAATCCAGGTGGACGGCACTATCGTCGGAAAGTTGAAGATTGTGACTTTCAAGGACCCGGCTACCATTCAAAAGGAAGGCGACGGCCTTTTTTTTCATAAGGGGGGCGCGGCTGGGGAGGTGACGCCCAAACAGGTGTCCGTTACCCAAGGGGCGCTGGAGATGTCGAATGTATCCGCTGTGAAGGAGATGGCCCGGATGATCGAGGTGAACCGCGAGTTCGAGTCCTTCCAGAAGGTGATTCAAACCTATGACGAGATGGATACCAAGGCCGCCACTGATGTGGGAGCGGTTAAATAAACCGGGCTATGGCGATAGGATGAGCGCTTAGAGCGATCCGATGAGAAAAGGAGACAGATTATGATCCGAGCATTATGGACGGCGGCAACGGGCATGGCGGCGCAACAACTCAGCGTCGATGTCTGCGCCAACAACCTGGCCAACGCCAATACCACCGGATTTAAAAAGAGCAGAAACAACTTCGAGGACCTGATGTATCAGACCATGGTGGTGCCAGGTGCGACCACGGCCGACGGCGGCCAGTTGCCAAGCGGTATCCAGGTGGGAATGGGCGTCCGGCCGGTCAGCGTTCAGAAGGTATTCACCCAGGGGAACTACGAGCAGACCGGAAACGATCTGGACATGGCCATCGAGGGCCCCGGCTTTTTCAAGGTGCTCTCAGGGGACGAGGAACTTTACACCCGGGCGGGAAATTTTACCCTGGACAGTGAGGGGTATGTCACCACTCCCAGCGGTGAGCGACTTCAACCGGAAATTTCCGTTCCCCAGGGCACCACGCACATCAGCATCCAGCCCAACGGCACGTTGACCGCCTACGGCAACGGGAACACCCCTCTGACAACGGCGAATATCACCCTCTATACCTTCATGAACCCGGGCGGTCTTTACGCCGTGGGACGCAACCTCCTGCGGGCCACGGATGCCTCCGGAGACGCGGTGGAGGGCACCCCCGGCTCGGAGGGCTTCGGCACCATCGCCAACAATTCCCTGGAGATGTCCAATGTGTCGGTGGTGGATGAAATGGTGGCCCTGATCGTGGGGCAGCGGGCCTACGAGGCCAACTCGAAGGCCCTCCAGACCGCCGATACCATGCTATCCCTGGCCAATAACGTGAAGCGGTAAGCCCATGCATCCCTCGCAGTCACAGGCATATGAGCGCCCGTTGCGGGCGGGACGGACCTGGCGATGGCGCCTGATCGGGGGCGTGCTGCTGGCGTTATGCCTCCTGGTCCTGGGGGGAGAGGCCCTGGGGCAGGTACAGGTAAAGGTGACTGTTCGCGGAACCTCCCGGGTGACAGGTCCATGGGTCCGGCTCCGGACCGTGGCATCTATTACTGCCCCCGCGGCCTTGCGCGACAGGATCGGTTCGATTCGGCTGTGCCGCTCGCCTCTGCCCGGAAGGCGCCGCACCCTGTACGGTCGGCACGTGTCTTCCCTCCTGGCCGCAGCGGGTGTGCTGCCGGACACGGCCAAGGTTTCGGTCCCCGATTCGATCCAGCTCATCGGTGAAAGTCAGAGCGTCGGAAAGAAACGACTCAAGGCCTTCTACGAGCGCTATATCGCAGATCATTTGGGCCGGGGGAGCTTCACGATACGCAGCTTCATGGCCCTTGGCAGCAACCGGTTCGCTCCTGGATCGCTTTCCCTTATCGTTGAAAAGAACTTCAACCCCGACTTCAGGGGGACGGTCGCCCTACGGGTTCGGGTTCGCGTGAACGGTAAAAAGGATGGGCTGCTGACCCTGCAGGGATGGGTGGACCGGTTTTCCCGAGTGGTGTGCGCCCGGCGGCCCGTAACATACGGCTCCATCCTGACCCATGCGGATCTGGAATTGAAAAGGGTCAACATGTCCAACTATCCCGCCGGCCTCATCACGAACCTGGCCAGCGCCGTCGGGCAGGTGTGCAAGGTGACGCTTTATCCCGGCAACCCCCTTCGTGATTGCATGCTGGCGACGGTGCCCCTTGTGGCCAGGGGCGAGCGGGTGGAGATCCTGGCGACCACGGGCGGGCTGCGGGTGTCGACCGTGGGAATTGCCAAAACCGCCGGGGGCATGGGGCAACAGGTTCAGGTGCAAAACATTCATTCCGGAAGAACCGTGGTGGGCCGGGTGACCGGGGACGCGACGGTGGAGGTGTTATTTTAGGAGCGTTGCTATGATCGGAAATCGAATAACAGGCGTCATGTGCGTGTTGATGGCTTCGGCTTTGATGACCGGGTGCGCGACGGTGGTCCCCAAGCATGCCCTACGGACCGCACCGCCGGTACGACGCCCGGGCCCCGCGGCGTCGGTTGCCATGGAGGCTCCGGCGAAGCCCGCCGAAGGTTCCCTGTGGAGGGCCAGCGATTCGGATCTCTTCGGTGATCTCAAGGCAAGACGGGTAGGGGACACGGTGACCGTGGATATCGTCGAGAACACCACATCCCAGATCGATGCCAACACCAACGCCAGCCGCGAATCGAGCGTCAATGCGGGGGTGGACAATCTGTTCGGCTTCATGCGGGGCCTGGAGGCAAAGAATTCGAATCTGAATCGGGACTACAAAGGCGCTCTAGGCAGCAAACTCATAGCCGCCAACATGACCAACGCCTTCACCGGTAAGGGTACCTCCGATCGCTCCGGGAAGATAACCGCCTCCATCGGGGCCCGGGTGGTAAGGGTGCTGCCCAACGGAAACCTGGTGGTGGTGGGGAAAAGAGAAACACGGGTCAACCAGGAAACGCAGTACATTATTATTTCCGGCATCGTACGGCCCGCTGATATCGACAACGACAACCGCGTCCAATCGACTTACCTGGCCGATGCCAGGATCCAGTATTTCGGGCACGGTGCGCTGTCCGATAAGCAGCGGCCGGGATGGCTCAGCCGGGTGTTGGATTTCGTATGGCCATTTTAAGCTCCGACAGCGAGGGCAAGGGTATGGGACGAAGAATCATCGCCATTGGACTGACATTGCTGGCTGCTGGCCTTATGACGGGCCGGCCGGCCATGGCCGCCCGGATCAAGGATCTCACGGCCATCGAGGGCGTCCGGACCAACCAACTGGTGGGATACGGCCTGGTGGTGGGACTGGATGGTACGGGGGATAAGAACCAGACGGTATTTACCGTCCAGTCCCTGGTGAACATGCTGGAGCGGATGGGAGTTCATGTCAGTCCCACATCCGTCAAGGTGAAGAACGTGGCTGCCGTCATGGTGACGGCGACGATGCCCCCCTTCGCGCGGATCGGCAACAAGATCGATGTGCTCGTCTCCTCGGTAGGGGATGCCAAGAGCCTGGTGGGCGGTACGTTGCTGATGACCCCGCTTCGGGGGGTGAATGGTAAGGTCTACGCCCTGGCCCAAGGTGCCGTTTCGGTGGGAGGCGTGGGCGCCAGCGGCGGCGGCGGGAGCGTGATCAAGAATCACCTGTTGGCGGCCCGGGTGGCCGATGGTGCCACCATCGAGCAGGAGGTGCCCATGAGGCTCGATGGCAGAAAATCACTGACCATGACCCTGCTGAACCCGGATTTCAACACCGTTGTTCGTGTTTCCAGGGCCATCAACGCCACCATCGGGACACCCGTTGCAAAGGCGCTGGATTCGGGAACCCTCCGGATCGAGATTCCCCAGGCGCAACGGGAGAATGTGGCCGGGTTTCTGGCGCGGATCGAGACCCTCGAGGTAGTGCCGGATACCGTGGCCAAGGTTATCGTCAACGAGAAAACGGGCACCGTGGTGGTGGGGGAAAATGTCCAGATCTCGCCCGTGGCCATCGCCCAAGGAAACCTGAGTATCACGGTGCAGGAATCTGCCAACGTCTCACAGCCCGGGGCATTTTCCAACGGTCAAACCGTTACCACTCCCAAGTCGAATATCCAGATCCGGGAGGAGAAGAAAAACCTCATGCTCATCCAGCCCGGATCCACGATCCGGGATCTGGCAAAGGCCTTGAACGCCGTGGGGGCGACACCCAGGGATTTGATCAGCATATTCCAGAGCATCAAGGCCGCGGGCGCGCTTCAGGCGGAACTGGAAATCATATAGGGAACTGGAGGAAACGCATATGGCAGTCGATGCGCTGGCCCAGCCGCCAGCATCCGAGCCGCTAAAAAAGAGCGATTTCAACAACGGCGAGAGTGCCGACGATCGGCGCTTGAAGAAGCAGTGCGTCAAATTTGAAGGAATTCTGCTCGAATACATGTTCAAGTCCATGCAGCAAACCGTGGGAGAAGGGGGAATATTCGGCAAGAGTTTCCAGAGGCAGATGTATCAATCCATGTTCATTCAAAAGGTCAGTGCCAGCCTTGCGGGCTCTAGTGGGCTTGGTCTGGCCGACCAACTCTATCGCCAGGAAACCGGTCGCCCTCCGAAAGGGACCCAGGCCCCGGACAAAGTGATTCAAAATCAGAATGATTCTAAAGAAATAAAGGGTAGTTGCCGATACAGGGAACACGGGACAGAAACCCGTGGGGCCGGAAAGGACGCCGCCGCGGACTTGGCGAAAATGGCACCCGCCGGGGATGTCACCGAGGGACAGGGAGCACAGATATGGAAACGACGTCTTTGACAGTTCTGTTTCACGAGAAGCTTGCCCGTTACCAGAATCTGATCGAGGCATTGGAGTACGAACGGCAGTACCTCCTGTCTGGACGGAGCGAGGAACTGTGGCAGGTTTCGAGCAGGAAGCAGCAAATTGTGTCTGAAATTGAGGCCCTTCGAGGCCGGATCCTCCAAGAGCTTACGGAGGCGGGTACATCGCACGATCTGACGGTGCCCACCTTTCAGAGCCTGCGGGTCCTGTCCCTGCTTCCCCTCGCCCAACGAAAACCGCTTCTCAAAATACAGGAGGCCATTAATCGAAAGAAGGAGGAGATTCAGGAACGAACCCGGGAAAATGTTTCCCATGTGGAGGCGTATCTGACGACTTTGGACGATTTGATCCGCATTTTCACCCGGCACGTCGATGACAGTGTCCTTTACGATCGACACTGCACGACCGGCAGCACCCGTGCCCGGCCGCTGCTTCACCGGGAGGCATAATTATGGGCGGCATTAACATGGTATTGAATACGGCCCAGGAGGCCCTCGCCGCCCAACAGATCGGTCTGAATGTGACGGGGCAGAACATCTCCAACGTCAATACGTCCTCCTTCAGCCGCCAGACGGCGCAGATGGCCGCCACGCAGCCCCTGCAACTGAACGGCTTGAATATGGGCACCGGCGTGAGCGTCGAGGACGTGACCCGGGCCTGTGATCAGCTTCTGGAGAATCGATTGCAGGGCCAGCAGTCCACGCTGGCCTCCTATCAGGAGGCCCAATCCTATATGCAGGTCCTGGAAACCCAGTTCAACGAGACCTCGGGGGATGGGCTTTCAAGTGAGATTTCAGCCTTCTGGAATTCATGGCAGGATCTTTCCAATAACCCCACCGGCACCGCAGAGCGGACCTCCCTCGTCGGCACGGGAGACCAGCTCAGCCAGCTTTTCAACAGCCTTTCCTCCGGCATCCAGCAGCAGTCTCAGAACATCAACAAGGAGTTGGATGCAGCCGTGACCCAAGTCAATACCCTGACATCGCAGATCGCCACGCTGAATCAGCAGGTGGTGGCCAGTTCCGGTGTCAGCACCCCCAACGACCTGCTCGATAAGCGCAATGACTTGGTAAAACAGCTGGCAAAGGTGATCGATGTGAAAACCTTCCAGCAGCCCAACGGCGCTATCAGCGTTGTCACGGGCAGCGGCCATACCCTGGTGTTCCAGAACGATACCTATGCGCTCAGCAATTCCGATGGCCGGATTTACTGGCAGGGCTCCGGCAATACCGAGGTGGACATCACGGACAAGATCCAAGGCGGCCAGATGGGGGGGTGGCTCACCATGCGCGACGAGGTGTTCCCCAAGTATCAAAGCGATCTGGACACGCTGGCAAGGCAATTTATCTGGTCCACGAACCTGCAGCAGAGCGGGGGGGTCGGCACGGAACTGTTCAAAAGCGCGGTCACCGGTACCTACGCCACCGACAGCAGCCACATGCTCAGCACCCTCGATTTCGGCAACCGCATCGATGATTCGGGCGCCTTCAAAATGTGGATCCATGACGCCGGCGCCAATCCACCGACGGACACGCCGGTGACGGTGAACATGAACACTTCCTCCGCCACGCCGAGCTATGGAGCCGGCGCCTTCAACACCGCTAACGGCGCTTACGACATCCAGGTGGTCAACGGCGGCACCGTCGGCACCGATACCATCGACCTGAAGTGGCGGGTCAACGGGGGGAGCTGGACTTCCACGAGTATGACGGGAAACTCGGTCGCCATCGATGGACAAACGCTCAATTTCACAAATGGCGACAATCTGGTTTCGGGAAATACCCTGAGGGTGAATTCAGATGCCAGCGGCAAGGCGGCCCCCCTGGACCTGAGCGTTACCGGCACGGCCAACAGTGCGTTGGACAACTACGTCTTCCAGGTCACCTCCGGCGGGACCGTGGGGGCTCCCATGACCCTTGCCTGGCATAACGGAAGCTCCCAGGGCACCGTCAATCTGGATGCCGGCACGCCGCCCCAAACCGCCACGGTGGATGGGATGACCCTGAGCTTCAATGCCGGGACCTTGAAAACGGGCGATGAGTTCACCATCGCCACGGACAGCACCGGCGCCGCCACGGTGTCCCCAGCCTCCAACTGGCACTGGACACTGGATTCTTTTGCAGACGCCTTCAACAGCCAGGCGACTGTCAAAGCCGGTGGCGGCGTGCAGGCGTCGGTCAATGCGGACAACACCTTAACCTTCACCCCCAGTTCAACGAGGTACTCCTTCGGTTTTGGCGACGACGGCAGCGGTACGGACGGATTTACCGATTCCGGTCTTGCGGCCGCCCTGGGCATCAACACCTTTTTCGACGGAAACAATGCCCTGGGAATGAAGACGAACAGCGTCCTGGACAACACGAATCTGATCGCGGCGGGCCAGATCAATGGGGATACCGGCGACTTCGGGATCGGGGACAACCGCAATGCCCTTGCCATGTCCAATATCCAGTACGATTCTCAGGATATGGTACAGTGGACCTTCGCGCGGGGCAAGGATCCCACCAGCAGCAGCCTGACCACCACCATGGACGGTTATTACCAGGGGATGATCGGCTCTCTGGGGGTCCAGGCGGCCAGCATCAATCGGAATGTCGATTTCAATAAGACGCTGGAAAACCAGCTTCAGCAACAGAGAGACAGCATTTCCGGCGTCAACCTGGATGAGGAGATGGTGAACCTGATGAAGTATCAGCACGCCTATGCCGCAGCTGCCAAGCTGCTGACCACATCGGACGATATGTTGCAAACGCTGATCAATTCGAAGTAGGGACGCGGGAGCCCTGACGGGTACTTAACCTAAAGAGGGCCCTGGTTCAGGGGCCCGGGGAACAGCCCATGAGAGTCGTTCAAAAATCAATCTTCGACAATACCAGCTATCGGCTCGACAACCTCACCGAGGCGCTTCAGAACGCCAATGAGGTGGTGACCACGGGAAAGCGCATCAACCAGATATCGGATGACCCGGTGGGGATGAGCAGTGTCATGTCCTTACAGTCCAGCCTGAACCAGCTGACCCAGCTCGGTCGGAACATCAACACCGGCCAGAGCTGGTTGAATGCGGGAGAGACCGCTGCCGGCGACATGCAGACCATGCTGGTGAACCTCAAGACGCTGGCCCTGTCCATGGCCAACGGCTCCGAGATCGCACCGGACCGGGCCAACGCCGCCGTGCAGGTCCAAGAGGACATCAAACAGATGTACGACATTGCCAACTCCCAGGTAAACGGCATGTACCTGTTTGCCGGGACCAAGGGAAATGTGCAGCCCTTTAAATTCGATAACACCGACACCCCCACCCAGGTGGCCTACAATGGAAACCAGACGGGGTTCGCCATCAAGACCGGGGAAAATAGCACCATGACCGTGGGGTTTTCCGGCCAGGACGTTTTCGAATCCCAGACCGTTACCATCGATTCCACGAATCAGAACCTGGATTTCAAGGAAAACGGAGGGGCGGAGCTGACAGCCACCATCCCCGCGGGCACATACACCGGCAGCGATCTGGCCCAGCTCGTGCAGAACGCGATGGATACGGCCTCCGCCAAAGGGGGAATTGGCGCCACTTACCATGTCTCCTACGATACGGACACCAAGAAGTTCAGCATCGATGACGGCGGCGGAGCAAACTTTCAGCTTCTCTGGAACAGCGGTACCCATAAGGATACCAATATCGGCGCAGAAATGGGTTTCAATGTTTCCGACGAGTCCGGGGCAAACACGTACACCAGCGACAACGCGGCGCAGTGGGGCATCTTCAACACCCTGTTCAACCTCAGGGACGCCTTGCAGAACAACGATACGGCTGGCATTTCCAAGTCCCTCTCGAAGCTGGATGACGCTGCCAACCAGATGGACAACATCATTTCGCAGATCGGCTACAAGGGTTCGGCCCTGCAGGCCAAGACGAATATTATCTCCGATCTCAATTTAAGCGAGACGAAGCAACAGTCGACCATCCAGGACGCGGATGTGGTTTCGGCGATCACGAATCTCCAGTCCAAACAGATTGCCTATCAGGCAGCCCTGGCCTCATCGTCCCAGATCATGAAGCTGAGCCTGGTGAATTACATGTAAGTCAAGCGGTTAACATTACAATAGAACGCAATCCCCGCTATCATTTGCCACTGGGCAAGCCGAAACGGGCATTCGGGATGGATAGGGGGCCTATGCCAAGGAGGGCGCATGCTGGTACTGACCAGGAAGGTCGGCGAGAGGATCATGATCGGTGATCAGGTGGTGGTGCAGATAATAGGTGCCAATCGCGGAAGCATCAAGATCGGCATCGAAGCACCGGAGACGGTTCCGGTTTTCCGTTACGAGGTTTACGAACGGATTCAACAGGAAAACCTTCGCTCCGCCAAGACCGGAGGAGCTCTTGATATCAAGAAGGCCGCGCTGGTGTGGCAGCGGACGAAAGGGAAGGTAACACCGTGAAGATCAAAACTGAGCAGTTCGGCGAGGTGGCTATCCAAGAGGAGGAGATTATTTGCATGCCCGGAGGCATGCCCGGATTCTTGGAGCACAAACGGTTCGTGGTCATCAGCCGGGAGGAAACCTGGCCATTTTCCGTATACCAGTGCGTGGATGATCCAGAATTGTCCTTCTTCATCATGGATCCCTTCCTGTTCAAGTCGGACTACGACGTTCAGTTGCCTCAGGCCGCCAGGGACGTCGGATGGCCTAAAGAGGATATGGAACAGATCAAAATCTATTCCATTGTCAACACCTCCATGGGGACCCCCGAGAAGATTACGGCCAATCTGCTGGGGCCGCTGCTCATCAACTATCGCGCCAGGGAGGCGGTCCAACGGGTGCTTCATAACAGTCCTTACTCTCACAGGCATCGCATCTTCGACGCGCTATCCCAGGATACGGCCGACGATGGCAGTGCCTCCGCCGGTCCTGACTCAGGGCTATCGAATAATGACAGTTCGAGCACCGCTACGGCGGAGCGGGCAGGACGTCGGGTTTCAGATGGAGACCGCGACACTGTTTGAATGGCCAACCCCTTGCCGTAATAGCCAATGGAATCCTGATGCACCTTCCCGAAATGGAAACCCTCGATCCGGAAGACTGGCAACCCCTGCGGGACCAGGGACACCGGATGCTCG
>CAYOXD010000085.1:0-13754 GCA_964407825.1 uncultured Desulfobacterales bacterium
GATACGAACGTTGCGTATCAAGGAGAAGCTGAATTTCGGACCCATCAAGACAGCGGACGTAACAAGAGGAACGGAAGGTATCGCACATGCGACGATTGGCGGCGTGAAATACACCGGGATCGCGCAACACTTCGAGATCGATATGCTTGGCGTGCCGGTTCCTCACGATGTGGCGTTTTATCTGATACCAACTTCCCGCTACCACGTAATGCTTATGACGCAGGTTGCAACGAAGTATATGGAAGCTTCACGGCGTGGATTTAAAGCGTTGCTCGAGAGTATGACATTCGATGAGCCTTCAGGCCCTCCCCCCGCCTGATAAAGGTCGCTTTTGGCGCGGTGCGTATTGTGGACGTCACCGCTTAAAATACTTGCCAAGCGCCTTTACGGCCTCTGACTCGGTGTGGACCTTTCTGTGAAGATCGGGCGGAATACCTTTGCGTTGACCTTCGGGCAACGCCTGGTCCCGCTTAATCGCTCCCCGGATGATCGCCTTTTGAAGGCTGCTAAGGGGTCGATCTGAAGACGGCACGCCATCGATGGATAACGGTTGCGGGATATCGGGCGGCTCCTTTCGTGGCTTATCCAGCGTCAATACGTTACTAAGAGTAGGTGCGTTGGCGATTCTCCTGCTTTTTAGCATCTTATCTTTTGGGATATTCAGCCAATCGCGTATCGTGGCCAGGATCGAAGTATGATCATATTCGACATCCGGTGAAGCAGACCGGAACACTGTACCTGGCCGAATATAGGGCGAAACCAGGACCGCCGGCACGCGGGCCCCATACCGATCGAACTGAAAATTGAAGGGCTGCTGAGGCTTTTTCTTGTCAGGGGGCGTTGCTGTCCAGGGGGGCGGGCAGTGATCATAACAGCCCCCGTGCTCATCGTAAGTGATCAACAGCAGCGTCGATTCCCATTTGCGGCCGCTACTCACAGCGCTCCAAATGTCATAAAGGAATTTTTCACCTGCCAGAACATTATGCGCAGGATGCTGATCATTGGGTTCAAACTTGAAGCTCGGTTCGACAAATGAATACTCGGGCAAATTCCCGGACCGTGCATCCTCAAGGAAATCATCGAAATCTCGAAAATGCTGCTCGAGAAACGGATCCGCAAGGTATCTATAGAATTGCAAACGGCACAGCGATGGCAGCTCGCTGTCGTTGTAAACATTCCAAGAATGACCCGTGTTTTCCAAAACGTTGAAGATGGTTGGTGTGTTGTAGTCGGACATTGGCGGAATCAAGCAATCATCGACATTACCATTACAGTTATTCACCCGCCCGCAAGATGTACCGGCATGCGTGAAGGCCCGATTGGGCAAGGTCTGACAGGGCGCGGACCCAAACCATCGATCACACACCGCAAATTGCTTCGCGAGCGCAGAGAGCACCCGGACCTGGTTCGGTGAATAAGACGCCATTATCTGCGCCGGGTTCTTGACACCAGCGGCGGTCGCATAATCCTCCAGAAACCCGCTCATTGTTGCGGCCTGGCCCTGAATGGGAGCAGTCGTTCCAAACAACTGCCTGTTCATGTGATCAAACAGTTCGTTCGGATCAGGGTCGGGCACGGTGTAACTTCCCGTCCCCTCAGAGGCAAAGACGGGAGGCTGGCCCGATATCGTATTCGAGAATTGGTTCTTGATAAGGCCATCGAATGTGGGGGGGTTCTTCGGCGGGATATTGTGCGCGGGGCGGTTTTCAGGCGCGTAGAGCCATCCCAGCATATTATCCAGCGAACGATTCTCCAACATGACCACAATAAAATGATCGAATTTACCAGGCATCTCCAAGCCTCCTGTTCGAAGTGTTGCAACGCCTATTTGCAACCGTCCCGCAGCCCGGGGCCGCTATGAGGAACCGGGCCCTGATCGACCTGATGTGCGTTCATCGATTAAACCACATCTTTTCCGGCAAAACAAATTTCAGACTGTCAAAGATCACTTTTTAAGGGATGGGGGTTCACAGGCAGGCGGCGGCGCCACTGCTTCCAAGGTCGGCACCCGGGCCGTCTTGCGGAGGAAGGGGCAGCCGGATGGTCAGGGTGGTCTTGTCGCCGGGGCGGCTCGACACCTCGATGCGTCCCCCGTGCTGATCTACGATGCCGTGGGACACGGAAAGCCCCAGCCCCGTTCCCAGACCGATCTCCTTGGTGGTGAAAAACGGATCGAAGATCTTATGCTGGTTGGCGATGGGGATCCCCTTGCCCGTATCGCTCACGGAAAAATAAAATTCGTTCCGCTCTGAATCCCGCCCGGCCCGGATCTCTACTTGACCCGTGTCGCCCTCGATGGCCTGGACGGCGTTCACCACCAAATTCATCAGGACCCGCTGAATCCGGTGGGGATCGACCGTCACCTCGAGATCCGGCGGGATATCGATCTTGAGATCGATGACGGCGGGCAGCTCACTCTTGAGGAGTTTGATGGTTTTGAGGGTCAACTTCCTGAAATTGGTCTGAACCGGAATAAAATGTTTTTCCCGGGAAAATTCCAGCAGATTTCTGATAATCTCCTTGGCCCGATCCACCTGGGCCTCGGTCTCCCGCAGCAGCTCTCTGTGATAGGCAGGAGCATCGCCGGCCAATTCCTCCTGGAGAATCTGAACGGAGGTGGAAATATTGTTCAGGGGGTTGTTCAACTCATGGGCCACGCCGGAGGTCAAGGTGCCGAGGGAGGCGAGTTTCTGCGCATGCATCAGCTGATCGTTGCGCTGGTTGAGCACCACGATCATGCGGTTGAGGCTCCTGACCAGGGATTCGAACTGATCGCCGGTGGAAAGATCCGGGATGCTGGTATAGTCGCCCTGGGCGATCTTGTGGGTGGCGTACTCGATGCGCTTGAGCGGCCGGTTGATGCTCTGGTTGATGAAGAGCACGGTGGTCAGGGTGATCAGAACAATCGCCGCCAGCCCCAGATAGAGGTAGATCCTGGATTTGCGCGCAAGACCGTAGATCTTGGCCTGCTCCTTCTTGGCCAGCTTTTCCACGTCGCCGGTGATCTTCTGGCCCCGCTCCCGGATCTCTCCCTGCAGAAGCGCCAGCGCGTCCTGGTCCGCCGGCTTTCCGGAGAAGGTCTCGGACAGGGTGATGAGCATCTGGCGGTAAGCCTTCATTTCGTTCAAGGCAGGGGGCAGGTCCAGCTCGTCGGCGGCCTTTCCGAATTTATCGATAATGGCCGCCTGTTTGTCCTGCGCGGCGCTGATGTAGGCAACCGCCTGGCTCAGATCGTCCACGTTGAAATAGAGAAAGAAATTCTTTTCATACCGACGTGCCTCCAGGATGGTGTTGAGCAGCGCGACCTTCTCCTCCACCAGCTGCAACTTGTTGGTCAGCAGGTGGTGGGTGTAATAGTTCAGGGACCACACCAGGGAGCTGACCAGAATGAAAAAGCTGATCGCCAGGATGATCTTTTTGCGAATGCTGATTCTGAGACGTAACATTCCTGCTTTCGGTGGTGAATAGGGTTGATTGGGTTGATCGGCAGCGGTCCCGACGCTCAGGACAGCTGCGGAGAATCGATATCGCAGGCCACTGTGACCACTCCCGCCACCTGGTGAGCGAGTTCCAGGATCCGGTCGTTCAGTTCCAGCCTGAGCTGAGCCCGGAGCTTCGACTGCACCGTCTGGTTGCCGTAATCAAATTTCCGGATCTTCTGGGCTGGCACCCGGATGTGAACGGCCCCCCTGTTGGCGGTCACCTCGGCCTCGCACAGCGGCATGAGCGCCACGCGGATCTGGCTGCTGATGGCCATGTCCCGGACAGCGCCTCGGGACTCGGCCGTGCTCTGGAACGAGGGGGTGCGCGCGGCCTCGCAGATGACCCGGCAGACATCCTCGATATTGAATGAATGGATATGCACCACCATATCATAGAGGGTGGCATCGTTGATATCCCGATTGTACAGATAACGGGTCCAGTTGGACCGGTGCCGGTCCTCCCGTTCGATTTCTCCTTCGGCCTCATCGGGCGGCAGGCTGCGCTCGGACTGGAGCAGCCGGATCCGTTCCTGCATATCGGCGATGATGCGCACCTTCAGCAGATGGCCGATGGGCGGCAGGAGCAGGTGCCCCGCATGGCCGTGGTAGACCACATTGTCCTTCTGGACCTGCTGCAGCAGAGCGGCCTGGAAGCAGGCCAGGTAGCGCTTGCGCCCCTGGGTCATGCGCTCCAGCACCCCCGGTGCGTCATGAAGGGACTTGATCATCACATCCTTCGGTATTTTATAAAAATCCGCCGCTTCGATGACGATTTCCCGTCCCACGCATTCATAGCCGAGTTCGGCCGCCACCCTCTCGGCGATCTTCTGTCCATGGCTGTGGCAGCCCCGTGATACACTGATAATAGCCATACCTGATTTCCTTCTGATCTATCTGGAGCGGGCCATCCGTCCATCGGCCCGCATGGGAATGGTTACGTTTCCATCGCCCCCTGGCCGTGGCCTATATCCCATAGAAGAAATAAAGGGCCGTCAGCTCCACCGTCAAAAACAGCAGGGTCATGATCGATCCGGCCTTGGCATAGTCCAGGGTGCGATACCCGCCCGGCCGCATCACCAGGGCATTTACCTGATGGGTGGGCAGCACGAAGGTATTGGAGGCGGAAAGCCCCACCACCAGCGCCGCCATGCGCGGATCGCAGCCCGCCATGAGGGCCATGTTCATGCACAGCGGCACCAGCAGCACCGTGGCGCCGACATTGGATACCACCAGGGTGAAAAAGGAGGTCATGATCCCCACGGCCGCCAGCAGCACGATGGGCGCGGGGTTGCCCAGCATGGACAACACCCCGTGGGCGATAAAGGCCGCCGTCCCGGTCTTCTCGAAGGCCATGCCCAAGGGGATCAATCCGGCCAGGAGAAAGACCGTCATCCAGTCCACGGCACGATAGGCCTCATCCACGCTCAACACCCGGGTGACGATCATGCCCAGGGCGCCGGACATGAGCGCAACGGACAGCTGGATCTTGAAGAAGACGATCTGGGCCAGGGCCACCGCCAGCCACAGCAGGGCGAGCCGGGCCTTCTCGGGCCGCATGATCTCCCCCTCGAGGGGGGTGGAAAAGGTCAGGGCCCGGGGCATGGGTCGGTTTCTCAGAATATGAAACCGCTCCCAGGGACCTTGAAGCAGGATCGTATCGCCCATCTCCAGCTTGATATGGGTCAGCCCGCTGTAGTAAATCCGCCGCCCCTTGATGAGCGCCACGGGATTCACCCCGTAGAGTTCCTTGAAATCCACCTCGTTCATGGTCCTGCCGATGAGCTCGGAGCGCGGGGAAACAATGGTTTCACACATTCCCGCGTTGGTCCGGGCCAGGGACTCGGCAAAGGCATCGAGACCGGGTTTCAATACCCAGCCGAACTCTTCGGCCAACCGGTTGACCTTTTTGCGTACGCCCATCACCGCGATATCATCTCCCGGCCCGATCCTGTCACTGCTGCGCGGAACGAAGGTCTTGTCTTTTCCATCGCTCCGGCTGATGGCGACCACGGTCACCAGGAAATGGGTCCGGATTTGAAGCCTGCCCAGCAGCTCCGTTCTCGCGTAGTTATCGGGAACGTGCAGCTCGTAGATGGCGTCCAGGGCGCGGTACTCGTTGATCAGGGCAGCGCTCACGCCCTGATCCGCATCGCCGCCGCCGGCCGGCAACACCAGCCTGCCGAAGACGGCGAAGTAGGCAATGGCGCTCAAGAGGAGGCAGACACCGATGGGTGTCTGGGTAAAGAGGCCGAAGGGCTCCAGCTTCTGACCGCCCAGCACCATCAGGTCGTTGAGCAGGATGGTGGGGCTTGCCCCCACCAGGGTGAGGGTACCGCCGATGATGGCGCAAAAGCCCATGGGCATCAGGATCCGGGAAACGGGGAAATTCAACCGTTTTCCGATCCGCTGGGCGGCGGGCATGAAGAGCGCCGCGGCCCCGATGTTCTGCATCATGCTGGAAATGATCCCCACGGTGGCGGAGATGAGCATCATGATCATGGACTCGCTCTTGCCCGCCAGTTTGATAATGGGCCGGGCCACGTGATTCATCACACCGGTCTTGTCCAGGCCGGCGCCGATGATGATCACCGCGATGATGGAGCAGACCGCGTTGCTGCTCAGGCCCACGAATGCCTCCTTGGGGGTCACGAGCCCCATCAGCGGAAGCAGCACCATCATCAAAATCCCCACCACATCCACGCGGACCCACTCGAAGATAAACAAGATGACCACGAACGCCAGAACGATCATGGTTAAAATCATATTGGGTGTCATACGGATTGTCCTATTCCGATCGAGCTGTGAATCAGCTGTTTTTCTTTTTTCTGAAAACAAAGCACAGGGCCGCACAAACCAGTACCAGGGCCAAGGCGTAAATAAAATGTCCATCCATCAGTCCATCCTCCAGGGCGTTCAGATCACCGAATAGACGCGAATGGGCGTCTCGGGCCGCGCTTGGTCCATCAGATAGGGGGCCTGGGCCGGCTGATCCTCCGGCTCAGAGACGATAAAACCGATATTATCGAACTCATGCTTGAGCTGCTCCAGGGCTTCGTTGGTTTCGACAAATTTGACCACATGGACAAAATCGATTCCGGCAGCTTCGGCCCTTTGCCTGAATCCCTCGGCGCTTTTCTCCGACAGGGCCTCGAAATCCTGGCACACCTGGGCCCTTGAGGTCGAAAACATGCGAAAGGTTTCACAGGAAAGGGGCGCCGTGTTCAGGGCCAGGATTTGGTAATCCATCCGCCGGGCCATATCCAGCGCGTAGGTGACGATGGACTCAGAGAACCGGCTCTCCTGGCCGATGACCACCAGCTTCGCCGGTGGTTCGGTCTGCGGATGGCTCACCGAATCCGCTGAGGACGGAGCCGCTTCCATCGCCGCCCTGGTTTTGCGTTTGAACAGTGTAAAGATCTTTGCCATACAGCTACCCTCCTTGATTCCGCTAGTGATGAATTTATTAAGTCTTCGCTGGGGTCTCACCGTCACCATGGGTACCCGAACGGCCTTCAGAAGGGACTTGGGCAACATCCGGGTGATCCTGATTCCGGGAAACCCGATGGTATCGGACAAATCGTAGATCGCCAGCTCAATTTCATGGTGCGCATTGAGGTAGCTGACGATTTCGGCACCCACATCACCGTATCGCCTTTCAATACGATGGGGGATCCCGTGATTTTCGAATTGGGACGCCAGCCGGTCCATGCAATCATCTCTCTCCGAAGCCGCCACGCACAGGACGTGCAGCTGGGCGTTGAGGCTCTTGCACAGCTGCACCGTATAACGAATGGTCCACTGGTGCGGCATACAGCCATCGATGGCTAAAAGCAGACGTCCCATGGTTTGTCTCCGTCAGGTGCCGCTCACGGGCACGGGGTCACGGTCAGGGGGCTAGGCCCAGGCGCCCGGTGGAAGATCCGTGGGCCTCTCGGCGCTCGCCTGGGAAGATCCTTCCTGACCGCCGGCGCATTGCTGGGCGAACCAGCGTTCCTCCTTCTTGAGAACCACCCGCCGGGGCGTCCTGAAATCGAAGGGGTGACAGATATTGGCCTGGTGGTACCCCCGGCCGATGCGGATTCGTACCGTGCGGTCCGGCACCAGGGAGGTGCAGAGGCGTTTAACGCTGGCCAGGGTATGGGACAGCCACAGGGCGGGCTGATCCAAGGTCAGCGCCAGATCGTCTCCCCGGACATCCGCCTGCACCACATAACCCCTCGCCGCCAGGCGACGCTCGATGGATGCGCACAAAACGAAATCCCGGCGCGCGGCATCGAGGTCCTCGGATACCGCCTTCATCCGCCCGGCCATGTGGGAAAGGATCCGTCCCACCGCGGCTTTTACATCCAGGCGATCGGTCTGAAGGCCCAGGTCCTGGCCGCAGTCCCCCTCCATATCGCGTTGGCGCAGATAGTGGGTCAAGGCGTAGAGGCGCTCGTCCGCCGCCTGGATCCGAGTCCTTGCCCCGGCCTCCGAGTCCCCTGTCGATTTCAGGGCGATGGCCAGTCGCGCGGGCAGCTCGGCATGCACCATGACGCGCGTGGCAAGTCGCTGGGGCAGCAGCAGCCCAAGGTGACCGCAAAAGATGGCCGGGCGCTCCACCAGCATGGCCGCCATGATTTCCCGGATCGCGGCCACGGCGGCGGCGCGGCGTCTGGGCCGTGCCGGCAGGCCCCACCGGGCCGGTTGCCCGAAAAGGAGCCTGTTGAACCGCTGCGGGCTGATATTCAGTTTCTCGGCGCCCCCGGTGACGAGCGCCTCATCCAGGACCAGGGGATAACCGGTTCGTTCCGCCAAGCCCTGGGCGATGGCCGCTGCCGGGGTGTAAGCGCCGCTGATCAAAACGATGGCTTGCATGATGCCCTCCGTGCGTTCGTTCCGGATGGGACCGCGGCCGGAGATTGCCGGCAACGGCCTTTCCGGGTCCCTGGGAGGACCGCTCCCGGGCCCCCCGCCCCTTTAAAGAGCAACGGGCATGCCATTGGCCATGTTTTTTTTAATGCATTGAAAATAGGAAAAAAACGATTTACAAAGGAGTAGAAGCCAGCCAGATGCATGTTTCATATTGCAACGATTCTCCTCCAGCAACGCTTTTATCTCTTGTATTCAGTCGGATATGAGATATTGCAGAAATAAACCATGCGTTGCAAAATGAAACATGCCCCCGTGAACCAGCTGCCGGACCCGGCGACCGCAGCACCCCCGGGAAGGAACGATCGGGAGGATCATGTTTAAAAAGCCCCCCCTGCAGAAGCTCGATGCGCCCTCCGAGATCGAGGGATTCCGACAGGCGGTATTGAACGCGCAGCTTCCGGAAAAGGCGGAGAAAATCGCCTTCAAGGAGCTGGCCCGCCTGGCCAAGATGAGCCCGGCGTCCCCCGAGTACACCATCGCCGCCAATTACCTCGATTACCTGGTCAGCCTGCCCTGGAACAGTCTCACGGCGGACAACCTCGACATCCAGCGGGCCACGGCGGTCCTGGACGAGGCGCATTTCGGATTGAAACAGGTCAAGGACCGCATTCTGGAACACCTGGCGGTACGCATCCTGAAGCTCTCCCGTAAATATCACATTCTGGTGGTGGACGATGAGAAGATGACCCGCATGAACCTGGAACACGTCTTCACCAAGGACGGTTACCGGGTCACCACGGCCGCCACGGGTGCCGAGGCCATCGCCATCCTGGATCGCCGGCCGGTGGACGTGGTGGTCACCGACCTCAAGATGGAACAGGTGGACGGCATGAGCGTCCTGACCCATGCCAAGGCCAAGGACCCGGGCATCGCCGTCATTATCATTACCGGGTATGCCACCATTCCCGCCGCCATCGAGGCCATGCAGAAAGGCTCCCATCATTTCCTGGCAAAGCCCTTCAAGCTGGATGAGATCCGCGCCACAACGGCAAGGGCCCTGGCCCGGAAGCGGGAACAGCTGGAATCCAGAGGGCCGATCCTCTGCTTCACGGGCCCCCCGGGGACCGGCAAGACCTCCCTCGGCCAGGCCATCGCCCGCTGCCTGGAACGAAACTTCATCCGCATGTCCATGGCCGGCATGAAGGACGAGGCGGAGATCCGGGGACACCGGCGCAGTTACATGGGCGCGCTGCCGGGCCGTATCATCCAGGAGATCCGCCGGGCCGGAACGCGCAATCCCGTTTTCATGCTCGATGAGATCGACAAGATCGGCCAGGAGTTCAAGGGAGACCCGGCAGCCGCCCTGCTGGAGGTGTTGGACCCCGAGCAGAACGCCGCCTTCGTGGACCACTATCTAGATGCGCCCTTCGATCTATCCAAGGTGATGTTCATCGCCACGGCCAACACCACGGACAGCATCCCGGCCCCCCTGCTGGACCGGCTCGAACTGATCCGGCTGGCCGGCTATACGGACAGCGAAAAGGAGGAGATCGCCCGGCGCCATATCATCCCCCGGGAGGTGAGGGAATCGGGGCTCTCCGAGCAGATGCCCGAGTTCACCCCCGAGGCGATCCGGAGCCTCATCAAGAACTATACCCGGGAGGCCGGCCTGCGGAGCCTCCAACGCGCCGTTGCCGCCATCTGCCGGAAAAAGGCAAGGGAGCGCCTGATCCATGCCAACGCGGCCGGTCCCATCCGCATCACCGCCGATACGGTGGGCTCGCTCCTGGGCCCGGCCCGGCCCCATCCGGACCTGTCGACAGGCAGGGACCAGGTGGGCATCACCACCGGGCTGGCCTGGACCGAGGCCGGCGGAGAGATCATGTTCATCGAGGCCACCAAGATGAGAGGCCGCAACCGGCTGATTTTGACCGGCTCCCTGGGCAACGTGATGAAGGAATCGGCCCAGGCGGCCCTGAGCTATATCCGCAGCCAGACCCGACGGCTCGGAATCCCCGAGGATTTTTTCGAGTCCCACGACATCCACATTCACGTCCCGGCCGGCGCCACCCCCAAGGACGGTCCCTCGGCCGGGCTCACCATCGCCGTGGCCCTGATCTCCCTGATCCTGGACCGACCCGCCCGAAGGGAGATGGCCCTCACCGGCGAGCTGACCCTCTCGGGCCGCATCCTGCCCATCGGCGGGGTAAAGGAAAAGCTGATGGCCGCCCACCGAAGCGGGGTGACCACCGTGGTGCTGCCGGCGCAGAACAGGCCGGACCTGGCGCAGCTCCCGGAGGAGATCCTGAAGGGCCTGGACATTCTTTTCGTCCAGGAGCTCTGGGACATCACGGACCGGGTCCTTGTCACCCCTTGATTCATTTCCATGGCCTGTTTAATAAAATTGACTTAGGTCAAGGACCTTCGCGGCAGACCGTTCTATGGTTTGTAACAAAAGGCTGGTGGCTGGTGGCCCTTATGCAACCATTTGACTTATTAAAACATATTAGTAAATCTACAATTTTGTCGTAGACGCTGGCGGCGCATTTTGATACGGTGGGGTCACTGTTTGGCGCACTCATTTGCCCTATCGCGCATCAGCCTTATTCATCTTTTCCTGCTTTAGACTGAAACACCATCTTATGCATTTTGAAAGGGAGGCTGTGTTCATGAACGATGAAAGTCAGGCACTTTCCAGCGGATGGCGCATCGGCGTCGGCCTCGTTCTCATCATCGGCTTCACCATCCTGGTGATGCTCTCGGTTCGGGCCTACGATGACGGCCCGCCGGTCCCCAAGGCCGTCGTGAACGCGGCTGGTGAGACTATCTTCACCGGGGATGACATCCGGGCCGGCCAGCGGGTGTTCTTGAAGTACGGCCTGATGGAAAACGGCAGCATCTGGGGGCACGGCGCCTATCTGGGGCCTGATTTTTCCGCACAGTACCTGCATACCCTGTCACTGGATACCCGGGCTTATCTGGCTTTGCAAACTTACGGCATCGGCGTCAAAGAGCTGGATGCGGCCAAGCGCGACGCCCTGAACATGGATGTGGAGCGGCTGCTTAAAAAGAACCGCTATGATCCGAAAACCCGGACGCTGCGCTTCACCGAACCAGAAGAGACCTCCTACAAACACCAGATCCAGATGTGGACCCGGCATTTCTCGGAGGCATCCGTCAACGGCGGGCTTCCGGTCCATTACATCAAGAGCGCTCGGGATATGACGCATCTGACGGCCTTTTTCGCGTGGACGGCATGGGCCTCGGTCGCGAACCGCCCCGGTCGTTCTTTTTCCTACACGAGCAATTTCCCCTACGACCCCCTGGTGGGCAACCGCCCCCCCCATGCCGCCCTTGTAACGAGCGCCCTGAGCCTGATCGCCCTTCTCGGTGGAACGGCATTGATTCTATTTCTTTTCGGCAAGTTCGACTATTTGGGATGGAAACAGGATACCCCATTACCGGAGCCGCGGATGATTCCGGGGGAAGCCACCAAGAGCCAGCGGGCGACCATCAAGTACTTCGCCATCGTGGCACTTCTTTTTCTCGCCCAGGTGCTCATCGGCGGCGCCACGGCCCACCAGCGTGCCGAACCGGGCTCCTTTTACGGCTTCGACCTCTACGGCCTGCTGCCCACCACGGTGCTGCGCACCTGGCACCTCCAGCTGTCCATCTTCTGGATCGCCACGGCCTTCATCGCCGGTGGCCTGATGCTGGCGGTTTCCCTGGGAAAGCGAGAGCCCAAGGGCCAGGTGGGCGGCATACATTTTCTGTTTTGGGCGCTGGTGGTGCTGGTGGGGGGAAGTCTCCTGGGAGAGCTATTGGGCGTCCGCCAGATGCTCGGAAACCTTTGGAGCTGGTTTGGAGACCAGGGGTGGGAGTATCTCGACCTGGGACGCGCCTGGCAGGTCATGCTGGTGGTGGGGCTGGTGGTGTGGATGGTGCTGCTGGTGCGATTCGTGAAACCGGCCTACGAGGATCCAAAGGGACGCGAGTTGTCCATCCTCTTCACCATCGCCGCGGGGGTGATCCCGCTCTTTTACCTGCCGGCCTTTTTCTTTGGCAGCAACTCCAATTTTACGGTGGCCGATACCTGGCGGTTCTGGATCATCCATCTCTGGGTGGAAGGGTTTTTCGAGCTCTTCGTCACCACCATGGTGGCCGTCACCTTCTTCCAGTTGGGCCTGGTATCGCGCAAGAGCGCAACCCGGGTGGTGTATCTGGATGCCATCCTGTTTCTCGGCAGCGGGGTGGTGGGAACCGGCCATCACTGGTACTGGACCGGCCAGGGGCATATCAATATGGCCTTTTCGGCCATTTTCTCCGCCATGGAGGTCGTGCCGCTGACCCTGCTGACCCTCGACGCCTGGGACTTTATCAAGTTGACGAGGGGAGAGGACGGCAAAGCGGTCCCCCACAAATGGGCCTTCTACTTCCTGATGGCCGTTGGCTTCTGGAATTTTGTGGGTGCCGGCATCTTCGGCTTCCTGATCAACACGCCCATTGTCAGTTACTATGAGGTGGGCACCCTCCTGACGCCCAACCACGGCCATGCGGCCCTCATGGGCGTATTCGGCATGGAGGCGGTGGCCCTCATGGTTCTCGGGTTCCGGCAGGTGCTGACCGACGAGCAGTGGGTGCGGCCGGAGAAATTCATCCGTATCTCCTTTTGGGGGCTGAACCTCGGTCTGGCGATGATGATCGTGGGGAATCTCTTCCCCGGCGGCGTACTTCAACTCTATGATGTCCTCCAGAACGGATACTGGCATGCCAGAAGCGCCGCCTACCTCGACCAGAACTTCGTGCAGACCATCGAATGGTTCCGTCTGCCCGGGGATGTGGTGTTTATCGGGGCGGGGGTGGTCCCCCTGGCCATCGCCGCCCTGATGGCCTATGCAGCCGGCCGCAAGAGGCCGGTGGAATCCTGAACAGAAGAAGAAAGGAGCGCTCCGGAATGCAGGCACGTGGCCCGCTCATGATAGAGCATCGTCTCATCGAGCAGATGATTTCCATTATCAAGGATGCCCTGGCCAAGATCGAATCGGCCGGGCGGGTCGATCCGCTCTTTATCGATACGGCGGTCGATTTTATCCGGATCTATGCGGACCGGACCCATCACGGCAAGGAGGAGGATATCCTCTTCCGGGACTTGGGGGCGCGCACCCTGTCCGCAGAGGACCGGCGTCTCATGGAAGAGCTGGTGAAGGACCATGCCCTTGGCCGGCAGTTGACCCGGGAGCTGGTCGATGCCAACACGCGCTACCGGAACGGGGACGCGTCGGCTCTGGCTGTGATCACCAAGAGTCTCGCCACCCTGGTCGGGTTTTACCCGAAGCATATCGAGAAGGAGGATAAGGTTTTCTTCCCGGCGGCCAGGGCCTATTTCACGGACGAGGAGGATCAGGCCATGATCGCGGC
>CAYOXD010000086.1:0-13738 GCA_964407825.1 uncultured Desulfobacterales bacterium
TTGATCATTGCCGCAACTATTTATTTCACTGAATTGGTGATCATGATATCTTTCAAATATCTGCCACCACAGCCCATTTTCCAGAAAGATGTGTTGGACGCAACCGTATTGACAATCATTGTCTTCCCGGTATTGTACTTATTAGTCTTCAGGCCGTTGACAACCGATATTAAAATTCGCCAACAGGCCGAAAAGGAAAAAAACGCTCTCATCAATGAACTAAATCACGCACTGGCAGAAGTAAAGACGCTGCAAGGAATTATCCCGATTTGCAGTTCATGCAAAAAGATCAGAGATGATGAAGGGTCTTGGCATCAAGTGGAAGCTTATGTAAGTGCCCATTCCAGCGCAAGGTTTTCTCATGGAATCTGCAATGAATGTTACAAGAAGCTCTATCCTGAACAATATGCGATGGCGAATAAAAGAAAAAGCTGACAATGAGAAAGGCGCTGTGGTTTGGCTGGGGAACCCACGTCCCCAGAAGAATACCCGGAGCAAGGATCTGCCGCGAAGACAGGCGTAATCATCTATTAAACGCTTGCTTGCGTTGAGTCAAATGAAGAGAATTATTGAACCAGAGGCAAGGGAAGTCGACTTGGAGACCGCAGCATTATCACTGCGTTTCGCGAAACCATGGGTAGAGTTTTTTCGCACATATGGGGCACAACCCGTGTGAAAATTTTGCTTCGGTCCGCATGCAGATATAGTCTTCCATCGTTACCCATGAATCCGGATCCATCGCTTCCATGTTTTCCAACCTGATTTTCTTGCAGTTGGCGCAAATCGGAAAAATACCCTGAAGCGTTTTTATCTCCTTAAGGGCAAGTTGAAGCTCCTGGTTCGTCTGTTTCAACCGATCATTGATGTCGGCCAGCTCCCTGTTCTTCACTCGGATGCCGTCTTCGGCCTTGACAAGTCGGCCACCCACGGCGATACGGCTTCTCAGTTCCCCGCTGTGTACCGGCTTTGTAAGAAAATCATGGGCGCCGCTGTCGAGTGCCTCGACAATATCCTTTTTTTCGCGTTTTACACTTAGGAGTATTCTATAGATGAAGGGTAGATCATTTTCCTGTGTGAGATGGCGGCAGATGTCCACGCCGTCCGGTTCCGGCATCATCCAATCGAGGATCGCCACCCTCGGCGGATCCTTTCGGCCAAAGGATTCCCATGCCTTTCGTCCATCGCCCGCTTGAATAACTTCATATCCCCATCTTTCAAGCAATCTTCCGATCGCCATGCGGGTGAGGGCATCGTCGTCCGCTATCAATACTTTCATTGGACCTCCTCCCGGTCCAGGAGACTTATCCATCCAATATATCGCAAGCCGTATGCCAGTCGGTTTCCCGCAGCGCTTGCGTAAGATGTCCAAGCTCCCTTTTTAATAGAGAAATGTCTATGATACCCGGATCGAATTCACTCTTGCGAGCGGCTCTTTCAATGCTCAGACTTATTTCCAGAAACCGTTCCCCTCCGCAAGTGGCCACAACACCGCTGAGTTTATGCGCACTTTCAACAATCTGATCCCGATCCGCCGATTTAATGGCCTTTTGAAGCCGATGTAAAAGAATCGTTGCCTCCTTGGCGAATTCACCGGCCAGTTCCTGAACCAGTGCTTCATCATGATGCCCGATGTCGAGCAGATGCGAAAGGTTCAATACAGGCAGTGCGCGGCTTTTGTCGCTATTGTCCCTGCTCCCTTTAGATTCCGCTGTCTCCGTCAGGCATTCCAGGCAATATTTTAGAAGCATATCCAAAATTGCCTTGGACTTGATTGGCTTCGGAATATAATCGTCCATCCCGGCCTCCTGGCACCTTTGCCGGTCCCCTTCCATGGCCAGGGCCGTTATGGCGATGATGGGGGTTCTGGGTCGCGACGCGCGGGCTTCAATTTTCCGAATTTGCCGAGTCGCCTCATATCCGTCCATATGAGGCATGTGGATGTCCATGAAAATCGCCTCGTATTTTTTTCCTTTGAAAAGGGCCAGCGCTTCTTCTCCGTTCTCAGCAAAATCCACAGTGCATCCGTATCTTCGGAGAATACCTATGGCGACTTTCTTATTGATGGCACTATCTTCCACCAACAAGATAGCCGCTCTAATGCATATCCTTTCATTTCTTTCTTCTTTACCAAATTCTTTAGGCCTGTCTACGGGCAGACCCTGCTTGAAGGCTCTCCACGATATCGAAAGGGCTTCCAGGAATGGGAAAAGGCGGATGGGTTTGATCAAGCTCGCCGAAAAGCGTTCCCGCGTGATCGGATCCAATTCACTGGCCTGTCCACCTGAAGAAAACAGGATAAGCACCGTGTCCCTGAGAAGATCGTCGGTTTTGATCCGATCAACCAAGTTGCCGTCATTCGTTTCCACCATGAAATAATCAATTACGGTGATCCCGAAAGGGTTTCCACTTCGCTTTGCCTGTTTGAGCTTTTCGATGGCTTCGGCGGCGCAATCCGCTTCATCGCAGGGAATGCGAAATGATTGTAAATATTCCAGAGTGATACGGCGGTTCAACTCGTTTTCATCGATAACCAGGATCGGCGCCATGAAAAAGTCAGCGTCTTTATATGGTTGAATTTCCTTTCCAATCGGTAGGGTGAATCGTATGAGAAATTCGGAACCACTGCCGACCGTGCTTTTGATGCGGATGCTGCCTCCCATCATGTCAACGAGCTGCTTGCATATGGTCAACCCCAGTCCGGTGCCGCCAAATTTCCGAGTCGTGGACACGTCTGCCTGGGAGAATTGCTCGAAAATCAGTTCCCTCAATTCAGCCGGTATTCCTATTCCCGTATCTCTCACACTGATAACAAAGGTGCACATGTCCTCTTTTTTGTCTTCATACGAGACCATAAGGAGAACATACCCCCGATCTGTGAACTTGACAGCGTTACCTGCAAGATTCATGAGAATTTGGCGAATACGTGTGGGATCCCCCACCACCTGCGACGGAACGTCTATGGGGTAACGGATCAGCATTTCGATGCCCTTCTCCTGGGCCGAGATCGCCATCAATTGCCCTACTTGATCCACGACATCGCGAAGATTGAACGGTAACGCCTCGATTTGCAATTTCCCCGATTGTATTTTGGATAAATCGAGAATATCATCCAAAATTGTTAGCAGCGCGTTGGCGGAGCTTGCGATGGTTTCGGCATAATCTCTCTGCTGGGGGTCCAACTCCGTCAACAGTAAGAGCTCGTTGATGCCGATGACACCGTTCATGGGGGTGCGGATTTCATGGCTCATATTGGCCAGAAATTCGCTTTTTGCCCGGTTGGCGGATTCCGCCAGTTCCTTTGCATTTCTGAGGTCTCTATTTGCCCGGTGAAGCTCGTCGATGGCGAGAGAGAGTTCATTGGTTCGTTGTCGGACCTTTTTTTCCAGAAGCGCTCTTTCCTCTTCAAGGGCCTGATAAAAGTTGGCATTATTGAGCGCTGCCGTGGCCTGGCCGATCAGGTTTTCCAGGCCGAGCATGAAATGGCTGTCCGGTTGTATTCGCGAATAATAATCCCGGCGGGATTCTCCGTTTCCGACAATAAGGAGCCCCATTGGATTAATTGAATCCCCGCCGACTGGAAATACTATGTATTCAGTAAGAAAAAGTTGGTTTCCAAATTGCGTCAACGCTTCATCGCCCCTGCCACTTTGATTGACGATAACCGCATTTCCCTTTAGAAGGCGTTGAACCACATGATGATTTTCGGGGATTTTTAAACTTGATATTATTCTGCTTTCTTCTTCTTTATAGAATCCGTCAAAATTTACGGTTTCAAACAGCAGTTGCGCATCATTTCGCAACAGAACGATACCCCGTTCAAAATTAAGGGTATATAGGACGAAGTTTATGCACGCTTGAAAAATTTCATCGATTTCCACCGTCGCATTAATCTTCTTTCCCGTTTCATAAAGCTTTTTGTAAATATTGATCTGCGTGTCCAATGCCTGCTGGGCCTCATACAGCATACTCTCGGTTCGAATGAGCCGTTTGACCTGTACGGACAGCAGCTTGTTATTTTCTTTGGTGTACGCGAGTTCAGCTAATAAGCCGTCTGTATGGTTTGCTTCTATCTTGATAGGCATACCCCCTCCGGTTTGACAGCACCCAAATCATCGCTTCACATATCCAAATCAGACCGGAATATTCAACGCGTATCTTCGCATTTGATTGGGTTAGGGAATCAATGGACAACGATAGATCATCATCGGTCAAATTTTAATATACGGCTAAAATGATAGCCGTATAATTATGAAAGTAGTTGCGATTTCCCACCGGCCCGATTTCACCGTATGTGTAAAAGCCGACCCATGGAATCGAGCTGCCGATCTTTTCCTGAAGTTCCTTCAATAACTGATTTTTCAGCTGATCCCTGAGTACCACCTTTCCCCTTCCGGCGCAGTCGAAATGGAGCACCATTTTTATGGCTCGGTTTCCGATCGCCTCTTGGATTTGTGAAGCGGCGTTTCTTACGCCGTTAGCGATTTTTTCCTGGTCGCGCCGCGTCATCGAGATCCTTGCCCCGTTTTCAGCCTCTGTGGAGATCGTTATCCAACCCTTTTCATCATCCTTTGTCGGCATAAATCGGATCAGATAGTCATCATATCCTTCCATAGTTGTAGGTGCCTTGAATCCCAGGCATAAATTGACGACTGCGCTGCTCCAGTTATTAATTTCCTCTTCATCTAGATATTCCTTAAAGACTTCCAAGACAGGCATGGAATCGATTTCGTATATGGTATTGCCTTCGCATCTCGTAATTTCATGTTCCGCGCCGATGGGGATACAGCCGTGATTGACGACCCATGCAATTTGCGCCTTGCCGGACATCAGCGTGCAGACAGCTCCATCGGAAAATACGCGGTTATTGCAATACTGGTAGGTTCGTTTCATTTCCCAATTATCAGCGGCCGATCCGCCGAACATGGGAATAAAACGATCAACTTTAAGGTTGCCTTCCAGAGCATCCCTGAATCGATCAAAATTAAGGGTCAACCCGTCCGCAAATACGAACAGTCCAATGGCTTCATTACTAATGTGGGGGATCAAATCCCGGGCAATCTTCTCTCCGCACAATGCCGAATTCTGGTTCAGGCCCCTTGCATCGGCATTCTTAAAGAAAAGCTCATCGGATTGTATAACCATCGTGGCCACGGAGAAATTGGATTCATCCGCTTGTCCTATCGAAATGATCCCTTCCCCCGAGCAACCGCTCAAAGGCGCCCCCCCTGAAGCCTGATTCACCGCCTCGATCAAAGCTTCCTGATGATATCCAACCGAGGCAAACATGAAAACGAAATCAGGGGCGCGGATATCACCTGCGCTTATCGCCTGTTCGACGGCTTCCTTTCCCGCCTGTTCCGGATTACGGTGATGGCTGGTGCCGACCCCCACCCGTGTTGCCATAAGGTGCCTCCTGGCAGTCAAGTTTATTTATTAGTGTCCATCCAGAAATAGGCAAATTGGGTCGAGATCAAGGCGCACGAAAAATTTAACCGCAGGCCGGGTGGATATTCCGAGGATTAAATTTTTCGCGCAACGCAGATATCGTGCAAATTGGCCATTTATGGATGGACACTTATTAACCATGCGAAATCGCATAGTGTGGTTGGCAGCGGCATCACCGAGTCGAGGCTGCCAGATGTTGGTGCCTGGGGCATTTGCGTAGATAAGGGCACGCTGGCCCCGCTCCCGGTTTTTTGCGCAGGCGATCGATCCTCTCCAAGCGTGTTTGTTTGGAGCTATCGGCTCTATAAATGGTGTGTCCCTTATGCCTCGGGGGTGAGTTGCGTCAATATCGGGATGCAGTTCGGGGGAGGCCTCTTCCCCGTTCAGGGTAAGGTTTTCAGGGCGAAGCCTGGTGCTCTCTTCAAGTAACGCCTTTTTCCCTCTCTGGGGTGCCATGGATAGCCTCGCCCCCTCCCGTTTCCCTTCATGATCGTACAGAGTAACGGCAATGAGTGGTTGGTTTGAAAGCTAACTGGCAAGTAACACATATGTATCCTCAGAAATAACGTGTTTCCAGCCGTTACAGAACCCGCTTAGATATTTTGTACACCACCTATCGGGATTTTGTCACGCTTTTTCCCGATTGCGCATACCCTTCACGGATCGACGATCTGGAGCGCCCTTCGGACGCCAACAAGCTGCGGGACCCCGAGGCTTTTTTTACTATTAATGCCGATAAGTTGATCTGCCTTGATGAAATCAACAGCTCCAAGCTCGGCGCCTCCCTTGGCGTGAGTCACCACACCATTCGATCCTATATTGACCTGATGGAACAAGCCTTTATCCTGCGGGTGCTGCCGCCCTATGAAGCCAATGTCAAAAAACGGCTGGTCAAAACGCCGAAGGTCTTCATCCGTGATCCGGGCCTGCTTCACACCCTGCTGGGCATCGAGACCCAGAACGACCTTTCCGATAGGGGACGGGGTGATGGTGACCCCGCTAGGGGCGTTTCTGGACCGAATGGAGAGGGCTTGACATTAGTCCAAGGCCCATCGGGGACCGCTTTCCCTCAGCGCGTCTCGCCCACCCGGGTCAGGGCCATTTTGAGGGTTACCGGGCCGATGAGTTGGTTGAGCGTGATGGTCGCCAGGACCACCGTTGTCAGCAGAAGGCCGACCTCCGGCAGCTGGCGTTGGACCAGCTTGGCCAGTCCGATCGCCACGCCGGCCTGGGTCAAATGTGCCATCCACGCGCTGGTGTTGTGAAGTGGCGGGTCGCCGCCCAGGGTGCCGGCGAGCCAGGAGGCCATGAGGATGCCGATGGCCCGGATGCCCACCAGGCAAAGGGCCAGCGGCCAGCACGCCAGCAGTGCCTTGAAATCCAAGGCGGCCCCGGCCAGGGAAAAGAACAGCACGAAGATCGGCAGCGCGCATCTGTCGAGGCTTTCCTTCACCTTTTCGCCGGCGGGACTGAAGTTTTGGACCGTGAAGCCGGCGCTCATGCAGATAACAAGGGGCTCCAGGTGCAGGGAGAGGGCATGGTGGCTTTCCATGAAGTCTCCCAGCCACAGGGCGAGCTTGGTAACGGCAAAGCCCAGCAGAAGCAGTATCAGTGGCAGGTCGTGACCGAACCGGTCCGCATACCAGCCGATACCCTTGCCGATGGCTCCTCCAAGCGCCAGCGAGACGATGATCTCACCGGCCAGGCCGATGAGGGCGGCCGGACTGCCGCCGCCGGTCCGGGCCAGAAGGAGATGGCAGACGGACAATGCCAGGGTGAAGAGCATGATGATGATGACATCCATCATGACGGTAACCCCGAGGACCGTTTCCGTGAACGGCCCCCGTGCCCGGCACTCGCTGATGATGGCAATGGCCGAGGAGGGGGAGCGCGCCACCGCCACCGTCCCCAGAAGAATGCCCAGGACAAGGATCTGCCGCGAAGACAGGTGGCTGGAAAAGGAAAACAGCGGTGCGCCGTGCACCACGAACAGGCAGACCAGTCCGAAGACAAACACGATGGTGAAGATGAGCGTATAGAAAATGGTCTTTTTCCGGGCTCTGAGAGAGGCCATGTGCAGCTCGCAGCCGGCGCTCAGGGCGATGAAACTCAAGGCCAGATCATCTACGAGGCGCAGCCGTTCCACCATCTCGATGCTGAGCAGTTTCGAAACGTAAGGCCCCGCCAGGATGCCGGCGAAAATAAAACCGCTGATGAGGGGAAGGTTGACCCGCCGAAGGCTCAGGGCGATAAGATAGCCGGTCAGCAGCACGAAGCCGAGGGAAAAGTTGATCCAGCCGGCCAGGTGCCGGGGCATCGGCAGGGCCTGGGCTTTCAGAAGGACCGCCAGGCCGGCCAGTACGGCCAGGGGCAGCAGGGCGGCGGTCAGAATGGCGGTTTTAGGCTTCCTGTTGTTCATGTCCCCCTTTTCTCAGAACGAAGCCCATGGCATAGGGCGTGATCAATTCATTCATGATGACGGCCAGCAGGGCAATACCGATGGCCTGATCCGCGATCGAGGATGAGAATTCCCGCTGGAAATCGAATAAAATGGCAAGGGGGAGCCCCCCCGAGTCCAGCAGCCCGAGGCCCAGGTGTCGGGGATAGCGCCGCAGGGACGGGATCAGGCCGCGGGCGGTGGCGCCCCCCAGCCATTTCCCCATCAGTCGGCAGAAGCAGAAGCCGGCCGCCCAGACCAGGAGCCAGGGGGAGTCCAGGCGCCAGCGGGCTCCCAGAAGCACCAGCATCAGGAGATACACCGGTTTTTCCACGTTCAGAATGACCTGGAAGATGCGCTCCTTTTCCCGCGATAGGTTGACGATGAAGGCACCCACCACAAAATTGCAGATCAGGGGGGAAAAGCCCAATACCGAAGCCGTACCGCTGGCGATGATGGCCATGCCCATCACCACCAGCACGAGATCGTTGTCTTCCCGTCTCCTGGACAGCAGCAGGACATAGATTAAAATCACCATGGCACCGCCGGCGAGGGTTATCAGAGGACCGCCCCGGAGCTGGAGCCATCCGGGGGATGCCGACGGGTGGGGGGGATGGACAAAGGCCAGGGCAAAGACCGCGATGCAGACGATTCCGTCGATGCCCGAGATGTAACTGAGCAGGTGGACCGTGGACCTGTGGCGGGAGGCTGTGGCCGGATCCAGCAATGCCAGTCCGGTCTGGGCCGTAGCGGCGGCCGCGGCGGCCAACGTCAGTGCAATGGCAGGTTGCAGGGCTGTTCCGGGCGGCAGGTACACCGCCAGAGCGCAGGCGGCGCCCAGGTACACGATTACCGCCGTAACACCGCTCTGGATGCCGGCAGCGGCCACATATTCCAATGGAAACCGACGGAGCTTGCTGGCCTCGAACTGGAAACCGAACAGAAGACCGACCCAGCCCAGCAGCAGGGCGCTGAGGGGTTCCAGCCCCTGAAGGGTCTCTGCGTCGAGCAGGTTCCAAAAGGCTGGCCCCAGAAGAAGGCCCAGAAAGAGGAACTCAGATCCCTTGAGGTAGAAATTGCGGGCCGACAGCGGCAGGCGAATCCGCCGGAATGTCAGGTGGTAGCCACTGAAGGCGAGAAGCAGCACCAAACACAGGGCGAAAATGAGCCTCATCGCCCGGTTTCTCCCTCAGTGTCCGATCTTCTCTCCCGCTGCATCGATCCTCCCGTCGTCCTTCTTCAATCGCTCTGACCGGGGAGCTTGAGCTCGCGCAGGGCGGCCAGTCTGGGATCCAGCGTTTCGGGTGCCTTGCAGCGGCAGGCGCCCCGGTTCAGGTCCTCACCGCAGCGGGGGCACAGCCCCCTGCAGTCCTGTGAGCAGACCGGGTGAACCGGGAACGACAATATCACCTGCTCCTGTATGGCGTCGCGAAGCTCTATCACTTCCCCCTGAAAGGGGATGAGGCCGAGCTCTTCAGCGCTCAGTTCGGTTTCCTCCTCCGGGTGCGCCGGTTGGGGGAACTGGGAGGTATAACTCACCGCCAGCTGATCCTTCAGCATCGTCTCGTAGTGCTGCAGGCAGCGATCGCAGGCGAGGCGGACCCGGGTGGACAGGGTGCCGGTCACCGTCACCAGGTCCGCCACCTTGCGAATCTTCAGCTGTCCCCTGATGGGGTCGAGGAACCGGCACGCTCCCTGGGTTTGCATTTCCAGCAGCACTGGAAACTGTTTCGCCGGCGCGTCGATTTCCAATTCGATCCCCTCGGGGGGAAGGCGGTCCACATGTATCCGCATCTTGTCCTCCTGGAGCAAATCCTGTATCCACTATTTCATTTGGTACTATCATCCATCATTCATCACGAGGGGTCAAAGGGAAAAACCCGCCCATTGTGAAACATTGTAAACCGATCCAAGGGGAATTGAAATTTCCGAAAAGGGATATTACGGATAAAAGATAAGAGGTATGGCAAAAACCGGTAAGCGACCATCAGGCAGGAGTTCCCGAGCCCGGGGGGCTTCCGATGCCCCGTCCCGGAGTGCCAAGGAGACGGCGTTTCGTCTCCTTTCCAGGCGCAGCCACTCCCGTCTGGAGTTGTCCCGGAAACTGGAGCAGCGTGGATTTGATACAGCGGATATCGGCAGCGCGATGGCCCTCTGCGAACGCCTCGGGTACCTGGATGATGATGCCCTGGCGCGCAGGTGGCGTGCCCGGTTGCAGGAGAAGGGATATGGGGCCCTGCGGATTCGAAAGACCCTGGCGCAAAAGGGATTCAACCCGGAACAGATCGATGGCGCCTTTTCCGGATACGACGCGGCCTCGGAGGAGGCGGCGCTTGCGTACCGGGTGTTGACCGCAAGGATGCGCTCTGGCGGTCAGGACCCGGGGGATCGAAAGGCAAGGGAAAAATGGTACCGGTTTCTCTGCTCCAGGGGGTTTTCCAGGTCGGATGCCCTGGCGGCCCTCAATCGGCTGCCGCCTCGGGACTGACGGTTTCAGGTGCGATCCTTATGAGTTGTATGTCCTTTGAGATATTGGGTATTTTAAAAAAAGACCCCTGATAAAATGCCTTTACAAACCTTCGGGGATGCATTACGTAATAAATTTTTAAAACGTGGGGGAGGCGGACTCAAACGCGTCTCCTGCCATACGCTGGGAGTTTTGCCATGGCCGAAGGGCAGCAGCTGGTGATCGCCTCGGGAAATCGAGGCAAAACCGCCGAGCTGACAGAACTGTTAAAGGGGTTCCCCCTGGAGATAAAGGACCTGAATGCCTTCGGCCCCATACCGGAGGTGGTGGAGGACGGTCTCACCTTCGAGGAAAACGCCTATAAGAAGGCGAGCTTTACGGCCCGGGTGCTCGGCTTGCCTGCCCTGGCCGACGATTCGGGGTTGTGTGTGGCAGCCCTTGGGGGGGCGCCGGGCGTTTTCTCGGCCCGTTATGGGGGAGAGCCGGCCACGGACGCCGGACGCTGTGCGCATCTGCTCTCGGAGATGAGAGGAAAGGCGGACCGGACGGCCTATTTCGAGTGCGTCATTTCCATCGCCGTGCCCACGGGCCAGGCCCTGACCTATGAGGCGCGCTGCGAGGGACGCATCACCGAGGCGCCCGCGGGGGGGGGAGGGTTCGGTTACGACCCGGTTTTCTACTATCCGCCCCTCGGGAAAACCTTTGCGGAGCTGTCCCGGCAGGAGAAGGCACAGGTCAGCCACAGGGGAAAGGCGCTGGCCGAGGTGATAGCCGAGATGGACAAGATCCTGGTCTGGCTGCGGCGGCACCTGCCCGTACCGGAGAGAGCGGGGTGCCAGGCGGCCGGGGGGAAGCAGGGGGTCTAAAGAAGATACGATCTGCGGGAGCGAACCTTTCAGGGGATGCTCCTTTAACATGAGTTTAAGGGGAGAGACGAGATGCCGACAGGGAAAGAGGATTACAGCCTGGTACTGGAGAAGGGGATCGATATTGTGACGCATCTGGGGGGCATTACCTCCATGGCTGCCGCCCGGGATGTGTTCGCGTCGAAGATGGACGCTGCCAATGTTTCCAAAATCAATCGGATCAAAAATGAAAAGGTGCTGCTGAAGATCGCCAATGCCGTGGCCATGTGCCGTCCGGACGCGGTCTTCGTGAACACGGGCACCGAAGAGGACCGTCAGTTCATCCGTGAGCTGGCCCTCCAAAAGGGGGAGGAATCGTCCCTTCCCATGAAGAACCATACGATCCACTTCGACCTGAGCGGGGAGCAGGGCCGCATCATCGACCGCACGTTCTATATCACCAACCCGGATGAAAATGTCAGCAGCCTGGCCAACCGGATGGAGCGCACCGACGCCCTGAAGCAGGTGGAGGAGATCATGGGCGGCATCATGCAGGGCATGACCCTGCTCGTTGGTTTTTATATGCGCGGTCCCGTGGGCGCCCCCGCCGCCAACCCGGCCCTCGAGATTACCAGCAGCGCCTACGTTCTCCACAGCGCCGAGCTGCTTTACCGCAATGCCTTTTCCACCTTCGATGCCGAGGTGGCGCGGCTTGGGCATTTTTTCACCAATGTCCACAGCGAGGGCCTCAACCGCCCCGAGGATCTGCCCAATGCCCGGGTCCTCATGGACCGCAGCTTCTGGACCACTTACAGCTTCAACTGTACCTATGCCGGAAACACCCTGCTGATGAAAAAGGGCAACCACCGTTTTGCCGTGGACAAGGCCGTCTATCAGGAACGGGGCCAGGCCCTCTCCGAGCATATGTTCATCACCGGCATCGAGGGCCCGGGGAATCGCGTGACCTGGGTGGCGGGGGCCGCTCCCAGCGGTTGCGGAAAGACCACCACGGCCATGGCGGGGGATCATTTCGTGGGGGACGATCTGGCCCAGATGTGGATCAATTCGGCCGGTGAGGTCCGATCCATCAATCCCGAGTGCGGCATCTTCGGCATTGTCGAGGACGTCAACTGGGAGGGCGACCCCCAGCTGATGAAACTGCTCCGGAACGAGGCCACGGAGGTGATTTGGTCCAACGTGCTGATCGACGAGAACGGCGTTCCCCAGTGGACGGGAAACGGCGAGGCCCCGCCGGAGCGAGGCAGGAATTTCCAGGGCGACTGGGTCCGGGGCAAGCAGGACGCCAAGGGCAAGGAGGTCCCCGTCTCCCATCCCAACGCCCGGTGCACCTTGAGCTCCAGCGCCCTTGCCAACTATTCCGAAAGATCCCAGGACGCAGGCGGCGTGGAGACCCGCATCATCACTTACAGCGGCCGGGACAGTGACACCATGCCGCCCGTTTGGGTGGCAAAGGATACGGACCACGGCGTGGCCATCGGTGCCTGCATCGTCTCGGCCGCAACGGCCACCGAGGTGGGGGCGACCGGTGTGAAGCGCGCCCCCTGGGCCAATGCCCCCTTTATCCCCGGCGCTCTCGGCGATTACATGGATGCCCAGTTCAAGTTCTTCGGGTCCAGCGCCATCACCGCCGCGAACCGGCCCATCATGGCGGGGCTCAACTATTTTCTTACCCACGAGGCCAGGGGGGGGGAATCCAAGAAGCTCCTGGGGGAGAAGCGGGACGTCAAGGTCTGGCTGGGCTGGCTGGAGCGGCTGGCCCACGGGGATGTGGGCGTCATCGATACGCCCATCGGCCGGCTCCCCAGATACGAGGACCTCAAGGCTCTGTTCAAAGCCCTCATCGACAAGGACTACCCGGAGGCGCTCTACGAAAAGCAGTTTTCCCTGTACGTGGACAACATCCTCCACCGGCTTGACATGCAGACGGAGGCCTATGGCAAGGAGGTGAATATCCCTGCCAGGTTCTTCGAGGTGCTCAAGGAGCAGCGGTCCGGACTCCAGGCCCTCAGGGAGGCCCATGGGGCCGTCGTGACCCCGGCCCGGCTGATAGCCGGGAAATGATTCCAACTATCCTTGGTTAGTCTGACCCATGGACGAGTCGAGTCATCCCACCCAAGATGTCATCAAGCAGCGGCTGCGCGACCTTCAGCGGTTGCGCGGCCGCCTGGCGGAGCTGCCCCCCGAGAAATCCCTGGATTTCATCCTGGATGCCCCCCAGCCCGCGGCGCTGGTCCATTCCCTGACGGAGGAGGATTTCTATTTCCTTGTCCACGACGTGGGGCCCGATGACGCGCTTCCCATCCTCTCCCTGGCCTCGGACGCGCAGCTGGAGTACCTGCTGGACCTGGAGGGCTGGCGCAGGGATCGAATGCACATCCCGGCGCTTACCAAGTGGCTGGAGCGGTTGATGGAGGCGCAGCCCCTGCGGATCGTGCCCTGGCTGCTGGGGAAGAAGCTCGATTTCACCCAGTTTTTCCTTCACAAGAACATCCAGGTCCTGATCCGGGAGCATGACGAGGACCC
>CAYOXD010000087.1:0-13626 GCA_964407825.1 uncultured Desulfobacterales bacterium
AGCAATCGCAGGTAATCTCCTACCGTTCCGCAGGTTGGGCGCTGGGTTTCAGCTTCTCTGTTGAAGTTCTTACATTCCTAATGTTACGGTTTGATGAAGGTATGCAATATCCTCAACCTTGCCCTCCCGGCAGCATGGGGGGGAGCCTTGTGTTGGCAGGTATCGCCTCAGCTCACCAATTGGTTCATCTCCAGGATAGGCAACATGATGGAAAGGACGATGAAGCCGATGAACGCCCCCATCACGAGGATCATGATGGGTTCCAGCAGTGAGGTGAGGCTGAGCAGGGTCGCTTCGGCCTCGTTTTCGTACACGTTCGCCACCCGGGTCAGCATGGTCTCCAGGGTACCGCTCTGCTCCCCGACCTGGATCATTTGGATGGAAAGATAGGGGAAAACCCGGTCGTCGTTCAGGGACTCGGCAAGCCCCCGGCCCTTTCCCACGGATTTCGTGGCCGCTTCGATGGTCTGGGCGATCACTAGGTTTGCCACGATATTTTTCACAATGGCCAGCGCCGTCAACATGGAAACCCCGTTTTCCAGGAGCGATCCGAGGGTTCTGGAAAATCGGGCCACCGCCAGCTTTCGGGTCAGCGTACCGGAAACCGGCAGGGAAAGGGCAAGCCGGCTCAGCCAGAACCGGCCCTTTTCAGTCCGCTTGAGGGAATTCTGGAAGCCGATGGCGGCGGCAGCGCAGAGCACCAGGATCCACCAGTAGGATTTGAGCAATCCGCTGATGGCGATGAGCAGCCGGGTGGGGACCGGCAGGGCCTGCTTCATGTCCGTGAAGATGGACGTGATGCTCGGAACGATCACCGCCAGGAGGAAGAAAAGAACCAACGCGCCGAAGATGGCCATGAAAACCGGGTAGGCCAGTTTGGCGCGCACCCGGTTGGTGAGCGCCTGCTGGCTCTCGGCGATATCGGCCAGCCGTGTGAGCACGATTTCAAGGGTCCCCGAGCTTTCCCCGGCATGGACCATGTTGATATAGAGGGTCGAAAAGACCCTCGGGTGGACAGACAGGGCATCGGCGAAGCTCGATCCCTCCACAATGGCGCTTTTGACCTGGGACATCACCCGCTTGAAGGCATGGGAAGCGATCTGGGGAATCAGGGTGTCGATGGCCGAAACCAGCGGGAACCCGGCCTCCAGGAGGGTGGCCAGCTGCCGGGTCGTCAGGGTGACGTCCGCGGGCCGGATCCGCTCGAAAAGATGGATGCTCTTGGATCCACCGGCTCCTTTCCGCAGATCGGCCTGTTCCACCTCCTTTACCGTGACCGGGAATACGCCGCTGCTCCTGAGCTTCTGGCGCGCCACCTGGGCGCTTTCCGCATCGATAATGCCGGTTGTGGTTTTTCCTTTGGCATCCAAGGCCTTGTAATCATAAACGGGCATGGGGACCTCAATCTGGTGTTCCGACCCCTTAAGCCCCGCGTCGCCGGAAGCAGGCGGCGAAAAAGCCGTCCATCCCGCTCAGGTGGGGCAGGGAGCGAAAGTAGCCATCACCGGTGAGAAGCCGACCGGCCATCTCCCGGGGCAGGGGCGGCGGCGCCAGGGAAAATTCCGTATGCCGGTCCAGAAAATTCGACGCGACCCCCTCGTTTTCCTCAGGTTCCACGCTGCACACGGCATAGACCAGAAGCCCCCCGGGTCTGACCAGGGACGCCACCCGCCCCAGAAGCGTCCGCTGGCGCCGCTGGCAACGGGCCAGATCCGCCTTTGAAACGGACCACTTGGTATCCGGATTCTTCCCCAGGACCCCCAGCCCGGAGCAGGGCGCATCGAGGAAAATCCGATCGAAGGGTCCCCCTGGGTCCAGCACCGACTCCTTTTGGCTCAGGTCGGTCACAAGGGTATCGACGATCTGGATCCCCAGCCGTTTCATGTCATCGGTCAGCCGCCGCAGCTTGGCTTCTTTGATGTCCACGGCGAGGATCCGGCCACGGTTGTCCATGAGCTGTGCCAGGGCGCCTGTTTTTCCGCCAAGACCCGCGCAGGCGTCCAGGATCGTCTCCCCCGGCTCGGGTGCCGCCAGGCGCGTTACCAGTTGGGCCGCTTCATCCTGAACCTGGAAAAGCCCCTCCTCAAAGGCGGGGATCTCTCCGATGGGTCGGCTGAGACCGGTGAGGCAGATCCCGTCCGGTGAGTGGGGGGTGGGCCAGACGGTCCCGGCAAAGGGGGCCAGCTCACCCATCAGCCGCTCCCGGCTCGTTCGCAACGTGTTGGTTCGAAGGGTGAGGGCCGGCACGGTATTGAAGGCATCGCAGAGGGAACCGGTCTGCTCTTCCCCGAAACGGTTCACCCACCGCGCCACCAGCCATTCAGGCATGGATTTTTCCACCGAAAGGACCGACAGCGCGGATCTCACCCGCCCGCCGCCCGGCGCCCCCGCCGGGTCCGAGGCCAAGCGTCGCAGGATGGCATTGACGAATTTGACAACCCAGGGGGCCGCCACCGCCTTGGTCATCTCGACGCTGGTATTCACGGCGGCCGACACGGGGACCCGGTCCAGATAGTGAATCTGGAAGAGCCCCAGGCGTAAAATGTTCAGGACCCGGGGATCGACCTTTTTCAGGGGAATCCGGGAGACCTGGCCGATGGCCCCATCCAGCCGGCCCCGCCACCGGAGCACGCCGTAGACCAGGGTGTTCAGAAAGGCCCGGTCCCGGGAATCCAGATGCTCCCGGCGGTCCAGATCCTCCAGGAGCGCATCGAGGGTTCGCCGCCTCGTTGCCAGGGCATCGAGGATGGACAGGGCAAGCCTTCTGGCATCAGCGGCAGGCGCGTTCATCTGTGCTGTCCATGTCCATCATTTGAGGGCCGTGCCGGGGGCAATGGGGTGGCCCCGGAGAAAGTCCTCGACGGCCAGGCGTTTGCCCGAGGCGCCCTGCAGCTCGAGGATGGACAGCAGGCCTTCTGCCGTGGCCACGCGGAGCTCCCCGGGAAACCCCCTGACCACGGTTCCGGGCGGGGCGGGGGACGGCTCGTCCAGCACGGCGGCCCTGAAGATCTTGAGACGCCGATCCTGGCAGAAGGTAAAGGCCCCCGGCCAGGGGCTCATGCCGCGAATGAACCGCTCCAGATCCCTGGCCGGGCGGCACCAGTCCATGCGGCCGTCGCTTTTTTTCAACTGGGGGGCATAGGTGGCCTGGGAGACGTCCTGGGGAACCGGTGTCAGAGTTCCGGATTCAAGACCATCGAGAGTCTTCATCAGAAGGGCGGCGCCCGTTGCCGAAAGGTGCGCCAGCAGGGAGCCGGCCGTATCATCGGCCGCAATGGGGATGGCCTCTGACATCAGGATATCGCCGGTGTCCATCCCGGTGTCCATCATCATGGTGGTGACGCCGGTACGGTCCTCCCCCGAGAGGATGGCCCATTGGATCGGCGCGGCCCCCCTGAACCTGGGCAGGAGGGATGCGTGGACATTGACGGCGCCCATGGCCGGTATGCCGAGAAGATCCTTGCTGAGCAGGTGCCCGAAGGCCACCACCACGAAAAGATCCGGTTTGAGGGCGCGGAGGGCATCGATGGTGTCGGGGCCCCTCATGGACGGGGGTTGCAGCAGGGGATAGCCCAGTGCCAGGGCCCGCTCCTTGACCGGGCAGGCCACGGGGCGGCGGCCGCGTCCCTTGGGCCGGTCCGGCTGCGTCACCACGAGGCCAACCCGATGGGGGCTGTCATGGAGTGCCTGGAGCGTCGGGACCGCGAATTGAGGGGTGCCCATAAAGACAATGTTCATTGTAATGTCACTTGTTTTTAAGCTGCTTCTTAAGCTTTCGGATGAAGAGCTGCAGCTTGAGCTTGCTGATATGATCGATAAACAGCCTCCCCTCCAGATGATCGATTTCATGCTGGAGTACGATGGCGAGAAATCCGTCGGCTTCCAGGGAGAGCGGGTTTCCGTCCCTGTCCACCCCCTCCACGAGAATGGATTCGTAGCGTTTGACGTTGGACCGGAAATCCGGCACGCTGAGGCATCCCTCATCCTCGGAGACCACCTCGCCATGATGTTCCAGGATCCTCGGATTGATCAACACCTGGGGGGCGGGCGGCCCGTCTCGCTTCGAGGCGTCGAACACCAGGAGGCGCTGGTCATTTCCGATCTGGTTGGCGGCAAGACCCACCCCGGGCGCAGCGTACATGGTTTCCGTCATCGAGGAAATGAGCTTCTGGGTCTCACCGTCGATCTGGTCCACCTGCCGGGTTAGTTTTCGCAGGAACGCGTCGGGATATGTCAGGATGTCAAGTATCGGCAATGGGGCAACCTCATGCGGCGTCCCGGGCACAGCCGCTAGAGCGCGATCATCTCCCGGGCCTGATCGATATCGTTTCTGATTTGGGCGGCCAGTTCCTGGATGCTGGAAAATTTGAACTCGTCCCGGATCCTGTCCACAAAATTCACCTTGATTCGTTTTCCGTAAAGGTCCCCTTTAAAATCGAGCAGATGGACCTCGACGGTAAACTGGTGGTCTTCGAAGGTGGGGCTATAGCCGATGTTGGCAACCCCCTTGAACAGCTGGCCGTCAGTGTCCACCGTGACCGCGTACACCCCGTTCCGGGGTTGAAGCTCGTCCTGGAGGTGAAGGTTGGCTGTGGGGAATCCCAGCAATTTTCCGCCGCGGTCACGGCCGGTCACCACGCTTCCGCGAATCTGGTACTGGCGGCCCAGGAGTTTCTGGGCATCCCGGATCCTGCCGGCCATCACGAGCTCCCGGATGCGGGTGCTGCTGATTCTCTCCTCCGGCCCGGCGCTGGAAGGGATGCCGGGCACGACGAGCACCTCGAAACCAAAGCGCTCCGCATCTGCCCGGAGCGTGTCGAGATTTCCCTCCCGGTTCCGGCCGTAAGTGTAATCCGCGCCCGCCACAAGGGCTCTCATATCGAGCTGTTCCACCAGGATTCGCCGAACGAAGTCGGCTGCGCTGATGGCCGCAAAGGCCTGGGTGAAGGGGACACATATCAGCAGATCGAGGCCCGACCTGGAGATGAGCTCCACTTTCTGTTCATACAGGGTAATCAGGGGCGGGGGGCTCGCCTTCTTGAACAGCCGGATGGGATGGGGTTCGAATGTCATGGCCACGGAGGTGCCGCCGATGCTGTCCGCCTTGGCGATGGTTTCATGAAAGAGCGCCTGGTGCCCGATATGCACCCCATCGAAGTTGCCGATGGTGATGACCGATTTTCTAACCTGTCCTTTGATATCGTTGAGAGTGTCGATTATTTTCATTTTCGAATTAACGTCTGTTGAGTTCCGACCCGGCCGCCTGCCCGCCGGGCGACTGCCACAAAAATGGAAAGATAATAATATTTCAAAATATTGCAATCGCCACTAGACACCTAAATTTAACACCGGCGCTTCCAATGTCAATATTAAATTGTGTTAACAAATATTTATATCAATCATCTTTATTTTGATTCCAACGGGTAAAGCGCTGCGCTGCGAGGGTCGGGTTTTTTTATGGGATCCCCCAGATTCGGCTTGACATAGGGGAGGGAAGCGAATATAAAAGCCTCCCATCGAACACCGCTGGCGTCTGCAACGCGGTGGCGAGATGTGCCGAAGTGGCGGAACTGGTAGACGCGCTAGGTTCAGGGTCTAGTTACCGTACGGTAGTGGGAGTTCGAGTCTCCCCTTCGGCACCAATCCTTCATCTGTCAAGGTCCATGGTGACAGTCCTCGGCGAACCTCCCCTTGCCATCTTCGAGATCCTGCATCACTGTCTGAGAATCTAAATGCGATGGCCCTGCGAGCCTATTGATAAGCAGCGCATATTTGGTTATATGGAAGCTGGCACAAGAATCTCATAAGGATTTGGAGAAAGCATGGGATTAATCGGAAAAATAGTGGGAGGTACCATCGGCTTTGCCATGGGCGGGCCGCTCGGCGCCGTTGCGGGAGCCGTGTTCGGTCATGCATATGATAAGAGCAACGAGGCGGGCTATTATCTGGAGACGGATGAGGGGGGCTCCGGGAACCAGGTGGCCCAGCTCACCTTCTTCGTGGCCGCCTTTTCCATGCTGGCAAAGATTGCAAAGGCTGATGGCACCGTCAGCAACCGGGAGGTCGATTCCGTCGAAAAATTCATGGCCGTGGATTTGAACCTGGATCCGGAAAGCAGGCGGGTGGCCCGGGACATTTTCCACACGGCGATCAATTCGCAGGAGAGCTTCCAGGATTTCGCCGTGCAGTTTCATGGGCAGTTCCACCATGAGCCACGGATTCTGGAGATGATGATCGACATCATGCTGCGGGTATCCGTTGCGGACGGTGCCCTCACGCCCCCGGAGGAAACCTTGATCCTCTCGGCGGTGCGCATTTTCCACCTCGGCGACGATCATTATCAGCGGATCAAGTCCAAGTACGTCAGCAACGCAGTCAAATACTATGCCATCCTGGGGTGCAGCGAGACGGACCCGGACGATCAGATCAAGCGCCAGTATCGGAAGCTGGTATCCGAGTACCACCCGGACAAAATCGCCTCCAAGGGGCTCCCGGAAGCCTTTATTCAGTTCGCCAACGATAAGTTCAGGGAGATCCAGGACGCCTACGATCACATCAAGAGCATCCGCAATATCCGGTAGGGGCTAGGACCGCACCCGGCCCAGCACGCCCTGGGGGCCGAGGCAGCGCTCCACCCGGACCGGAACGAGACTGTTCTTGAGAGCGTCGTCGCCGCTAAGCCAGACGGGTACGTAATTGGCGGTGGTGGCCTTGAGAAGGCCGGTCTTTTCGTCCCGTTTTCCCTCCACCAGGACTGTGACCGTGCGGCCGGTCAGCCGGGCATGGAACGCGGTCCTTTTCTCCATACCGAGGGCGCGCATCCGGCGGCATCTGGCCTTGATGCGCGCCGGGGGAACCCGGTCCGGGAATCTGGAGGCCGGCGTCTTCTGCCGTGGCGAAAAGGGAAAGACGTGCAGGTAGGTGACCGGCAGACTGCGGACGAGTGCATAGGTGTTCCGAAAGGCCTCGTCACTTTCCCCCGGAAAACCGATGAGAACGTCGATGCCCACCGCGGCCTCCGGCATCCGCTCGTGGATGTGCCTCACCAGATCGGCGAAGCGCGAGGCGGTGTAGGGACGTCCCATCCGTCTGAGTATCCCGTCATCACCGCTTTGCAGGGGGATGTGCGCATGGGGGCAGATTCGCTTCGAGGCCGCCATCAGCTCGATGATGCCCTCGGTGAATTCGCCCGGTTCGATGGAACTCAGCCGGATGCGGGCCTCTCCGCCGCGGTCTTCCAGGTCCGAGAGCAGGGTCTCCAGGCTGGTGCGGGGCGTGAGATCTCTTCCGTAGCAGCCCAGGTGAATGCCGGAGAGAACGACTTCCCTGTGGCCCAGCGCTTCGAGTTCCCGCAGGGAGTCGAATACCCGTGACGACGGCGTGCTCCTGCTGGCCCCCCTTGCCAGGGGGACGATGCAGTAGGTGCATCGGGCGTCGCAGCCGTCCTGGATTTTAAGGAATGCCCGGGTCCGGCTTGGGTATTCGGGCGCCTGGAACGAGATCGGATCCGCTTTGGGCCCCGGGGCTGACGCACCCTTCGCGTCGTCGGCCAGGGGCCGTCCCGGCCCCCTCCCCAGAAGACGCTCGGCGAGTGCCTCCTTGTCGCCGTGTCCCACGATGTCCTGGACGCCCGCGATCTTGGCGATCTCTTCGGGCTGGGTCTGGGCATAACAGCCCGTCACCACGATCCTGGCACCGGGGTGGTTCCGGATGGCCTTTCGGATGGCCTGGCGGGACTGCATGGAGGCTTTTTCCGTGACGGTACAGGTGTTGACGATGCAGAGGGTTACGGGTTGGGCCTCAGCGGCTTCCGCCCGCCGGCGGCATGCTCCCAGGGCCGTCAATTCGGCGCTGATGGAGGCCGATTCGCTCTGGTTGACCTTGCATCCCAGGGTGATGATGTCAAAAACCGGTTGTTTCATGTCTCGATCCATCCGCCGCCCAGGACCTCGTGCTCCCGATAGAAGACCGCTCCCTGTCCGGGTGTCACGGCGCTCTGGGGGGTGTGAAAATGCACCGTGGCCGAGTTCTCACCAATGATCCGGATCGTCGCCCGCGCCGCCCGATGCCGGTAGCGGAGCCGGGCATGGGCTTCAAAAACTGGATGCTCCGGCCTGGAGATCCAGTTGATTCCCTGAACCCGGCAGCCGACCGCCGCCAGGTCTTCCTTGGTGCCTACGATGAGCCGGTTGGCCTGGGGATCCATGCGCACCACGTAGTAGGGCGCTTCGGCCGGGCAGTTGATCCCCCGTCGCTGACCGATGGTGAAATGATGCAGGCCCTGGTGCTCCCCGATCACCCTGCCGTTCATGTCTTCGATGGGGCCGGGGGTCGGCTCGATGGCTCCCCGGCGCGTCAGAAACTCGCCATAGGAACGGCCCCTGATAAAGCATACATCCTGGCTTTCCTCCGTTTCTACGGGCCTCAGTCCCCTGTCCAGGGCGATGGCGCGCACCTTCTCCTTGGTCAAGGCCCCCAGGGGAAACACCGCACTGGCCAGCTGGGCCTGGGTCAGAAAGGCCAGAAAATAGGACTGGTCCTTTGCGGGGTCTGCCCCCTTCAAGAGCCTGCGTCCGCCCTCCGGCCCGCCCCGGTCGATCCGGGCATAGTGACCCGTGGCAAGGCCCGAGGCCCCCTTTCCAAGGGCGAAATTCAGCAGGACGCCGAATTTGATGGCCGGGTTGCACACCAGACAGGGGTTGGGGGTCCGGCCCGCCGCGTAGGACTCGCAGAAATACGTCACCACCTTGTCCCTGAAGGGTCCGCGGCAGTCCACCAGATGCAGGGGCATGCCCACCTGCCGGGCCATTTCCAGAAGGGGATGATCCGGAAAGCGTTCCGTGACATCCCGGCAGGCCCCGGGGGCAGGCTCCCGACCCATGGCCGATGCCCGGGACTGGGGCTCATAGCCCGTCATGAAATGCAACCCGATAAGGGGCCAGCCCTCGGCCTTCAGCAGATGGGCGGCCACCAGGGAATCGATACCGCCGCTGACGGCGATGGCAAGGGAGGGCTTCATTCAAAAAACAGCTGATCAGTGGCCCTGATTTCCATGGCCCGGGGCGGGCAGGCGGGGACGCATAGCTGGCATACGCTGCATTTGCTCTGGTCGAACTTGACGGTCATTTCGGGTCGCTCGATGGACAGGGCACCGGTGGGACAGACAGCCGTACAGGCGCCGCAGTGGATGCACCTGGCGTGAATCCGTTTGATTTCCTTTTCCACCCGGGTAATCTCGATACCTTGCGATTTCAAATAGTTGACACCATCAGAAAAATTCTTTCGGCTTCCGGAAAGCTCCAGCACCATGATGCCTTCCCGTCTTGGCAGAATCGTGGCTTTGAGAATATTGAAAGTCAACCCGAACTGCTTGGCCAGGTTGCATACCACCGGCTTCTGCGCCTCGGTTGCCGGGAAATGAAGTACGATGATTTTTGCCTGCACTTAAGATCCTCCGAAAATTACTTTATTTTTCCGTCTCAGGCGTGTAGATTAAAGGGAATCGCCTGGGATGTCAATACGAACCCTGATCCACTGCGGCTGAATTGCACCGCTTATGAATCCATTTGCATACCGCACCACCAGCCTTGCCATCAAGACGCTCTACAGCCTCTCGAAAGCCGATGTGACCACCCACGGCCTTGAAAATATTCCGAAAGACGCCTCCATTATCTTTGTCATCAATCACTTCACCCGGATCGAAACCCTCCTCATGCCCGCCCTCATTTCAAGATTGACGGACCGGGCCGTGTGGTCCCTGGCCGATGCCAGGCTCTTCGTCGGGCCCCTGCGGGATTTCTTGGACAGCGTCGGTGCCGTTTCCACAAAGGACCCCCTGCGGGATCAGCTCATCGTCAAGACCCTGCTCACGGGCGAGGCCCACTGGATCATCTTCCCTGAAGGCAGGATGGTCAAGAGCAAGAAGATCGTGGAAAAGGGCCGATACATCGTCTCCTATGCAGGCGGTAAGCACCCCCCCCACACCGGTGCAGCCACCCTTGCCCTGCGAACGGAGTTTTACCGCCACCGGCTCCTTCATCTGAAGGGGCAGCCTGGGAGCGAGGCACAAGAGCTGCTGGAGCAGTTCCACATCGACTCCATGGATCAGGTGCACACCGGCCCCACCTGCATCGTTCCGGTGAACATCACCTACTTTCCGCTGCGCGCCCGGGAAAACATCCTGAGCAAACTGGCGGTCACCCTTGTGGGAAAGGATTTGCCGGAGCGGGTGCTGGAGGAGATCATGACCGAGGGGGCCATGCTGCTCTCCGGCGTTGATATCGATATTCGCTTTGCCCCTCCCATCGCGTTGGCTCCCTACCTGCAGTCCGCCCGCATCCAGGAGGATATCCGCGCACCTGGCGCTTTCGGCCTCGATGCGCCCGCTGGCTCCAGGAGGCGTCTGCGGCGGGTGGCCCTGCGAGTCATGACGCGCTACATGGATCACATCTATCGCATGACCACCGTCAACTCCGATCACCTGTTCGCCGCCATGCTGCGGCAGCTGCCGCACCGGAGAACCAGTGCGATGGACCTTCGAAAGCGGGTCTACCTCGTCGCATCCGACCCGGTTCATCGCAATTCCAGCTATTGGCATCGTCAACTGCGTGAAGATCAGCTGCATCTGATCACGGATGACCGGTTCCACCGATTCCGAGACTTCAAGGCGGTGGCCGTTGAAAAGGGCGTCCTGCGGGAAAGAAAGGGCCATCTGGTCCGGACTGTCGGTAAACTGACCTCCCCCTTGGAGTTTCATCGGATCCGGATCGAGAATCCCGTTGCGGTCATGGCCAATGCCATAGAACCCTTGAAAAAGTTGCAGCGCCAGATCCGTCGTATTGCCTGGATGCCGGCTCCCATGGTCCGTCGCCGGATCGCCGATATGCTGATCGGAGGGGAGTTGGCGGCCTTTGAGGCCGACTATGCCGGTTTTTTCAAGGAGGGGAAATCCAAGCCGAAATCCGTCGGCAGGCCCTTTTTCCTCCAGGGAATCGGGCGGGGCACCGGCGTGCTGCTGATTCACGGCTATCTGGGCGCACCGGCGGAGGTCATGGGCCTGGCCCGGCATCTTGTCGCTAAGGGGTACTCGGTGTATGCCCCCCGGTTGAAAGGGCACGGAACCGCCCCCGAAGACCTGGCGCAGCGACATTACGCGGACTGGGTGAGAAGCGTCGATACCGGCTATGCCATTCTTCAGAACCGGTGCCGCCGCGTCGTGGTGGGGGGTTTTTCCACCGGCGGGGGGTTGGCCTTGGACCTGGCTGCGAGAATGGAGGATATTCACGGCGTCTTCGCCATCAGCCCGCCACTTCGGCTCCATGACCTGTCATCGAGAATCGTCCCGGCCGTGGACGCGTGGAACCGCCTCACAAGAAGATTCCAGGTGGAGGGCATGCGCAAGGAATTCCTCACCAGCACTTCGGAAAATCCCCTGATCAACTATTCCCGGAATCCGGTGTCCGGGGTTCGGGAACTGGAACGCCTGATGCGTTCCCTGGTGCCCAAGCTTCGGAAGATCACCGCCGCCACCCTCATCCTCCAGGCGTCCGGGGATCCCATGGTGGCGCCCCAGGGCTCCAGGGAGGTATTCGATCTGGTGGGGGCGCGGCATAAGACATACAGCCTGCTGAACTTTTCTCGCCATTCGATTCTCATGGGCGAGGGAGCGGAGGGGGTTTACCGGCTCATATCGGACTTCATCCAGGCGCTTTGAGACCTCGGCAGGTTCCCGATGCCTGAAAGTTGCCTGTTTTCCCCGGTTTCATGGCTACTGCCTTTGCGACTACGATTACGACAACGACAACGACAACGAAAAGACAAGAAAAAATAAGACAAAGGAAGCGGGAGGTCTTTGCTCTGAGCTAAAGACCCCCGAAAACTTTCCTGATCTGCTCGTCGATCAGGGCTTGAGGCAATAGTGCCGGTTTGGTGAATTCGACCTCCACCACATCCCCCTTGATGGTGAAGGTGCCGCTGACCCCCATATGAGAGAACTCCCCCGATTGGCCGTCATGTTGGATTTCAATTCCGTGGTTTTTAGCCAATTCATCGATGCGTTGGAGTGTGGATTCGGCACTTTCCCTCAATTGAATCGATAGAGATCCCACGATCCTGCCCTCCTTATGGCACGTCCTGAATGAGCATGGTGACGGGGTCCAGCAGCAGATGCGCATCCGGGGTCGAAGAGGGGTTTCCCTTGAGGGCGCAGATGTGAACTTGCGCCTCCTCAGGTTGCAGCTGGAGGACGGTCTCGAATAGATCCATGTTCCCAGCGATGCGGGCGGGCAGGCTGTTGGGTGCCTCCTCCTCGTGACGATGGGTCTGGCCCGTGAGCCACATGGGGAATTTCATGGTGGTCGCCAGGGTCTTCAACTCCGCCAACACGTCTCGCATGGTATCGTCGAAGGGGAGCCCGTCGATGATCACCATATCGGGGGTGAAAATCCCCTGGGCCATCACATCGGTCAGACGCTCCTTGAATTTCGGCACCGTGAACCCCTCGACCTGGAAGGTCATGATGAACCGGTTCAGCATGATTTCGTCCCAGATCTCGTGCATCTGGACAATGTTGTGCCGGCCCGCGACGAGGCGGAATACCTCCTCGTACCACAGGGTTACCTTGCCGACCGGGTCCTTGAGGCTGATGTGCAGCACCCGTTTTTCGTTGAGCAGGCTGTTGAGGGCCAGCTGCACCAGAAGGGCCGTCTTGCCGACGCCGGCCCTTGCCAGCACGGCTCCGAATTCACCGGGACCCAGGAGGTCCTTTTCCCCTTTCCCCAAAAGCCTCAGCGGGTTACGAAGAATCAAGTCGTTTTTAAGCATACGGGCATTCCTCTTTATTAGTTCGATTAAGCAGCCGCCGTTTGGAGACCCATGGGGCCTGGCGGGACGCCTCGATCGCGGCCCGCCATCCCGCCACATCGGGACCGCAACGGGATCGCTGGAAAGCGATTTAAGCGACATGTTTTTTGTCCTGCGCCTTCTTGGCCAGATCCTCGGCCACCTGTTTGGGGACCTGTTTGTAGGTGGAAAACTCCATGGTGAACTGCGCCTGTCCCTGGGTCATGGAGCGAAGGGCGGTGGAATACCCGAACATTTCGGAAAGTGGCATCTGAGCCTCGATGGTACACATGGGGCCCTCATCCTGGGCTCCGACGATCATGCCGCGGCGTTGATTCAGTGATCCCATGACAGCGCCCTGGAAGTCCGACGGCGTTTCCACCACCACCTTCATGATGGGCTCCTGGACGACGGATCCCGCATTGGCGTAGGCCTGTAGGAAGGCGCCCCTGGCGGCGGCCTGGAACGCCATATCCGAGGAGTCAACGGAGTGCGAGGCGCCGTCGTTGATCACCACCCGAATGCCGGTTACCGGGAACTGCATTTTGGGCCCCTTGTCCATGCACAGCCGGAAGCCCTTCTCACAGGCCGGTATGTACTGGGTGGGGATAGCACCACCGGTCACCTTATTGTCGAACTCGAAGAAACCCTCGATCGGTTCGATATAGCCGGCCACGCGACCGTATTGCCCGGAACCACCGGTCTGCTTCTTGTGGGTGTAGTCGAAGGGAGCCTGGCGGGTGATGGTTTCCCGGTAGGCCACCTGGGGCGCGCCGGTGGTGACCT
>CAYOXD010000088.1:0-13613 GCA_964407825.1 uncultured Desulfobacterales bacterium
CCCCGGGACACTTCACCGGTCGATTCACCGGGAATGGCTGTGTCAGCGTCGCTATCGGAATCTGAATCGACTGGCGTATCAATTCAAGTTTCGATACCGATAAGGACAGCATCGTTCCCGTTGAGGCCGTATGCATCAGGGCGGGGATGTGCTATTTTGTTATAGGTGCTGGAGGCCATCGTCCATAGATCCGAAGGGAGGTTCCCGATGCCGGAGAATGCGGATATTTCAGCGGCCATGAGTGTTCGTCTCGATGAGATCCTGCCGGAGCTGCCACCTGCGCCCGAATTCGCCCCGGGCATTCGAAGGGCGCCCCGGCGCATCCTGCGGCTCGATGACAGGGAAAGGCGCCTGGCCCTCAGAAACGCCCTGCGGTATGTGCCGGAGAAGTGGCATGAGCGGCTGGCGCCGGAGTTTTTGAAGGAACTGGTGAGCACCGGCCGCATCTATGGCTACCGGTTCCGCCCGCCGGGGCCCATCACCGCCCTTCCCGTGACCCGCTACGCAGGCAACTGCCTGGAGGGAAAGGCCTTCCAGGTCATGATCGACAACAACCTCGATTTCGATGTGGCCCTCTACCCCTACGAGCTGGTGACCTACGGCGAGACCGGCCAGGTCTGTCAGAACTGGATGCAGTACCGGCTCATCAAACGCTACCTCGAGGTGATGGACCGCCAGCAGACCCTGGTGGTGGCCTCGGGTCATCCCGTGGGGCTCTTTGCCTCCGGGATCGATGCGCCCCGGGTGATCATCACCAACGCCCTGATGGTGGGGATGTTCGATGACCTTGAGAACTGGCAGCGGGCCGCCGCCCTGGGGGTGGCCAACTATGGCCAGATGACCGCCGGCGGCTGGATGTACATCGGCCCCCAGGGGATCGTTCACGGCACCTACAGCACCCTGCTGAACGCGGGAAGGCTGAAGCTGGCGTTGCCGCCGGAGGCGGATCTTGCCGGCCGGCTCTTCGTGAGCTCCGGACTCGGCGGCATGAGCGGCGCCCAGGGCAAGGCCATCACCATCGCCGGCGGCGTGGGCATTATCGCGGAGGTGGACGAATCCAGGATCCGGATGCGAGGGGAGCAGGGGTGGGTGGGCACCGTTACGAGTGATCCGGCCCGGGCCTTCGAACTTGCCCGGGAGTACCAGACGGGGGAAAAGGCCCACGCCATCGCCTTTTACGGAAACATCGTGGATCTGCTCGAATACGCCGATTCGCACCGGGAGCCCATCGATCTGTTGTCCGACCAGACCTCCTGCCACGCGGCCTACGACGGCGGCTACTGTCCCCAGGGGCTGTCCTTCGAGGAGCGAACCCGGATGCTGAGCCGGGACCCGGAGGGCTTCCGTTCCCTGGTGGACCGCTCCCTCAGGCGCCACATGGCGCTGATTCAGGCCCTGGTGGGCCGGGGGGCCTATTTTTTCGACTATGGCAACAGCTTTCTAAAGGCCGTCTTCGATGCGGGCGTGACCGATATCAGCCGAAACGGCGCGGATCTCACGGACGGCTTCATCTATCCCTCCTACGTGGAGGATATCATGGGGCCGCTGCTGTTCGATCTCGGGTACGGACCGTTTCGCTGGGTCTGCCTCAGCGGCAGCGTCGAAGACCTCGCCAGGACCGATTCGGCGGCCATGGACTGCATCGATCCCCACCGCAGCGCCCAGGACCGGGACAATCTGGCATGGATCCGGGATGCGCAAAAGAACCGGCTGGTAGTGGGAAGCCAGGCGCGGATCCTTTACCAGGATGCGTCGGGACGGGTCAGGATCGCCCTGAAGTTCAACGACATGGTACGAAAGGGCGAGATCGGCCCGGTCATGCTCGGCCGGGATCATCACGACACGGGCGGCACGGATTCCCCCTTCAGGGAGACGGCCAACATCAAGGACGGCAGCAACATCATGGCCGAAATGGCCGTGCACTGCTTTGCCGGCAACGCGGCCCGGGGCATGAGCCTCGTGGCCCTGCACAACGGCGGCGGGGTGGGCATCGGAAAGGCCATAAACGGGGGGTTCGGTCTGGTTCTGGACGGTTCCAGCCGGGTGGATACCGTGATCCGAAGGGCCATCTCCTGGGATGTCATGGGGGGGGTGGCCCGCCGGGCCTGGGCCGGAAACGCGCACGCCCTCGATGCCGCCCTGGATTTCAACCGGAAAAGCGCCGGGGAGAATCATATCACCCTGCCATATAAGGTGGCGCAAGGGTGGCTGGAAGAGGTTCCGATCCCCGCAGACCCTGAGTGAAACGGGGGCTTCATGGGCGACAGCATTCTCATCAAGAACATATCGGAGCTGGTCACCTGCAGCGGATTTCGGGCGAAACCCGGGCCGCGGATGGCCGAGCTCGGCATCATCGAGGATGGTGCCGTGGCGGTGGAAAACGGCATCATCACCGCCGTGGGCGACAGTGCGGTCATTTGCGGCGAGCGGGGACAGGAGCACTTCGACACCGTTATCGATGCCAGGGGGCAGGCGGTGCTGCCGGGTTTTGTCGATCCGCACACCCACCTTGTGTTTGCCGGGCACCGGCCCGATGAGTTCGCCTGGCGCCTGGCCGGCGAGTCCTACCTGGACATCCTGCAACGGGGCGGCGGAATTCTCAGCACCGTCAGGGAAACCCGTGCGGCGGACAGCGCTTCTTTGGTGGCGGCGGCCCTGGATCGGCTGGATCTGCTCCTCTCCCAGGGGGTGACCACCGTGGAGGCAAAGAGCGGGTATGGCTTGGATATCAAGACCGAGATCCGGCAGCTGGAGGTCATGGCCGCCCTGAATAAAGCCCATTCTGTGGACGTCGTTCCCACCTTCCTGGGCGCCCACGCCGTTCCCGACGAGTTCCGGGACCGGCCGGACGCGTATATCGATTTTGTGATGGACGAGGTTCTGCCGGAGGTGGCCGAAAGGAAGCTGGCCGAGTTCTGCGATGTCTTCTGCGAGGAGCATGTCTTTTCGGTGGCCCAGTCCGGAAGGCTCCTCGAGAGGGCCCGGGAGCTCGGCCTGGGGCTCAAGCTCCACGCGGATGAAATGAGTCCCCTAGGGGGAGCCGAGCTGGCCGCCCGGCTGGGGGCCGTGTCCGCCGATCACCTGCTTCGGGCCTCGGATCGGGGGATCGAGCGGTTGGCGGCGACGGGCGTGACGGCCGTTCTCCTTCCCGGCACGGCCTTTTGCCTCCGCCAGCCCTACGCCAGGGCCCGGACGCTCATGGACCGGGGCTGCGCCGTGGCCCTGGCCACGGACCTCAATCCGGGAAGTTCCTTTACCGCGTCCATTCCACTCATCATCGCCCTGGCGACCCTTTACATGGGGATGCGCCCGGAGGAAGCGCTCACCGCCATGACCCTCAACGCCGCCGCCGCCGTCGGCCGGGCCGACAGGATCGGCAGCATCGACGTGGGTAAGCGGGGGGATCTGGTCATCCTGGCCTTTCCTTCCTACCGCTATCTGCCCTATCATACGGGTACCAACAGCGTTCAGACCGTGATCAAGGCCGGGAAGGTGGTGTGGGACTGGCGGCGCTGCCGCGTTCTGGCCCGGGGGGAGGCGGCATCATGAAGGAAATCCGGATCGATAGAGACCCCTTGACCCTTGCCGGGCTCGTGGCGGTCTCCAGGCAGGGGGCATCCGTCCGTCTGGGGCCCGGCGCCAGGGGGGAGGTGGAAAGGGCGCGGGAGCTGGTGGACCGCTGGGTCCGCGAGGAGCGCAAGGTCTATGGCATCACCACCGGTTTCGGCGCCCTGAGCGATGTCACCATCTCATCGAAGGATACCCGGACCCTCCAACGGAACATCCTCCTGAGCCATGCCGCAGGTGTGGGCGATCCGTTGCCTGAGGCGGTGGTCCGGGCCGCCATGCTGCTTCGGATCCGGGACATGGCCCTGGGGCACACGGGGGTGCGTCTTACAACCCTCGAGCGGCTGATTTCCCTGCTGAACGCCGGGGTCGTGCCCGTCGTCCCCTCCCAGGGATCCGTGGGCGCCAGCGGCGATCTGGCGCCCCTGGCGCACCTGGCCCTGGTACTCATCGGCGAGGGCGAGGCCTTTTATGACGGGAGACGCATCAGCGGGCGGGAGGCGCTCGAGGCCTGCGGGTTTTCCCCCCTGGTGCTGGAGGCCGGTGAGGGGCTGGCCCTCGTCAACGGTACCCAGGTCATGACGGCCATCGCCGCCCTGGCGGTCTGGGATGCCCACCGGCTGGCAAAACTCACCGATATCGCGGCCGCCATGAGCCTCGAGGTCCTCATGGGAAGCCGCACCGAATTCGATCCGCGCATCCACCGGCTGCGGCCGCACCCGGGGCAGGGGGCCTCCGCGGAAAACATGCTGCGGATCACCCGGAACAGCGAGATCATCTCCTCCCACGGGGATTGCTTCCGCGTCCAGGACGCCTACACCCTGAGATGTTCGCCCCAGGTCCACGGGGCCAGCAGGGATGTGCTGGCCTATGCCCGCAGGACCGTTGAGACGGAGATGAATTCGGCCACGGGCAATCCCCTCGTCTTTCCGGAGACCGGGGAGTTTCTCGTAGGCGGGAATTTCCACGGACAGCCGGTGGCCATGGCCATGGACGCCCTGGCAATGGCGGCCGCCGAGCTGGCAAACATCTCCGAGCGGCGCACCGAGCGGTTGGTCAACCCCCAGCTCAGCGGCCTTCCGGCCTTTCTCGTGTCCGACGGAGGTCTCAACTCCGGCATGATGATCGCCCAGTACACGGCGGCTGCCCTGGTTTCCGAGAACAAGGTGCTCGCCCATCCGGCCTGCGTGGACTCCATTCCCACCTCCGCCAACAAGGAGGATCATGTCTCCATGGGCACCCATGCGGCGCGGAAATGCCGCCGGATCCTCAAGAACGCCGAGAATGTGATCGCCATCGAGCTTCTGTGCGGCGCCCAGGCCATGGATCTTTTTACCAACTTGAAGCCGGGCGAGGGGACCCTGGCGGCCTACCGGACGATTCGCGGCCTTGTGCCCCATTTGCAGCGGGACCGCATCGTGGCAAAAGACATCGAGGCGGTGCGGGAGTTGATCCGCAGCGGGGACCTGGTGGCGGCGGTGGAGACGGTGGTGGGGGAGCTGATGTGAACCGGTAGCACAGATCGCCAACCTTGAGCGGAATGGAACGGATCGATGGGAGATAGAACGGGGCGCAGACTGTGGCGGTGGATCGTTGCGGGGCTGGTCGTGGCGGGCATGGGCGGATTCGTCTGGTACCAGACCCGGCCGAAGCCAGTTGAAGTCACGGTGAAACCGGTGACCCGAGGGACCGTTGAGCAAACCGTTGCCAACACGAGGGCCGGAACCGTGAAGGCGTGCCGGCGGGCCCGTCTTTCCCCGAGCATCGGCGGGCAGATTGCCAGGCTTCCGGTTCACGAGGGGGACACGGTCAAGGCCGGCCAGTTGCTCCTTGAAATCTGGAACGAGGATTTAAAGGCCCAGCTGAATCTGGCCGAAAAGCAGGCGGCATCGGCCGCGGCCGATGCCCGGGCCGCCTTCCTCAATGCTCAGGTGGCTAAGCGCGATGCGGATCGTCTGAAGAAGCTGCTTGCCACCGGGGCCGCATCGGAGGAGAGCACCGATCAGGCCGTCACCCGGGCCAAGGCGCTCCAGGCCCAGTATGAGAGCGCTCTATCCTCGGTCAAGATGAGCCGGGCCCGCATTGCCGTCGCCCGGGCGAACCTGGCCAGAACCCGTCTGATCGCGCCTTTCGACGGCGTGGTGGCGAAAATCACAGGGGAACTCAACGAGTATGTGACCCCTTCTCCGGTGGGGGTCCCCACGCCGCCCACCGTGGATCTCATCGAAAACGACTGCTTCTACGTGTCCGCCCCCATTGACGAGGTGGATGCCGCCCAGGTCCGGGTGGGCATGCCCGCGCGGATCACGCTGGATGCCTACAAGTCCCGGCGCTTCGAGGGAAGGGTGCGCCGCATCGCGCCCTATGTGCAGGAGATCGAAAAGCAGGCCCGTACCGTCGATATCGAGGTGTCCTTCGTCAATCTGCAAGACTTCAGGCGGCTGCTGGCCGGATACAGCGCCGATGTGGAGATCATCCTGGCGGTGAAGCGAAATACCCTTCGCATTCCCACGGAGGCCGTCCTGGACCGAAGGCGGGTGTTCGTGTTCGATCCTGTGGAAAAGGTGGTTCGGGAGAGATCCGTTTCCGTGGGCATCTCCAATTGGTCCTTTACGGAGGTGCTCTCCGGGGTCAAGGCGGGTGACCAGGTGGTGGTGAATGTGGATAATCCCGCCCTCAAGGACGGCGCCGCCGCCGTGGTCTCGGAGGCGGCCCTGTGATCGAGCTGTCCGCTGTTCATCGAACGTTTCAGGTGGGCGAGGAGACGGTCCATGCCTTGCAGGCGGTGTCCCTGGGCATCGAGGCCGGCCAGTACCTGGCCATCATGGGTCCCTCCGGGTCCGGTAAATCCACGCTCCTCAACATCATCGGTCTTCTGGACCGGCCGGACAGCGGTACCTACCGCCTGGAGGGACAGGATACCACCCGGTTGCCGGACCCCCAGCAGGCGGCGTTGCGGCGTCACAGGATCGGGTTCGTCTTTCAATTCTTCCACCTGGTGCCACGGATGAGCGCCGCCGAAAACGTGGAACTGCCCATGCTCCTGGCCGGTGTGGAGCCGGGGGAGCGAAAGAGACGCGTCAATGATGCCCTCGATGCCCTGGGGTTGGCCAATCGCGCCAAACACCGGCCGGACCAGCTCTCCGGCGGACAGCGGCAGCGGGTGGCCATCGCCCGCGCCACCATCATGCGTCCCCATATCCTGTTGGCGGACGAGCCTACTGGCAATCTGGACCGCGCATCGGGCCAGGAGGTGATCCAGATTCTGGAGGCCCTTAACCGGGATCATGGACTGACCCTTATCATGGTGACCCATGACCCCGAGCTGGGCCGGCGGGCGAAACGGCAGGTTCGGATGGTGGATGGGCGGATCCTCGAGGGCGGATAGGAGAAAGGCGCAGGGGGCGAACGATGCGACTGATGGACATTATCCGGTTCGCCTTTCGGGCGGCCGCAGGGTACCCGACCCGCACCTGGCTGCTTCTTCTGGCCATGGCCATCGGCGTGAGTTCCGTGGTGGTGCTGTCCAGCCTGGGGGAGGCCGCCCGGCGTTACGTGGTGAACGCGTTCAGCTCCCTGGGGACCCATCTTCTGATCGTGCTGCCGGGCCGATCCGAGACCGTCGGGGGACCACCGCCGCTTCTGGGGGTTACCCCCAGGGACCTGACCCTGGACGATGCCATGGCCCTGAAGCGTTCCTCGGCCGTGCGGTACGTGGCTCCCATCATCATCGGCGCCGTACCGGTCACCTGGAGCGGCCGTCAGCGGGAGGTGACACTCCTGGGATCGACATCTGAGCTCCTTGAAATCCGTCGATTGTCCATGGCCCAGGGCCGTTTTCTTCCCCGGGGCGATCCCTCCCGGGGGGCATCGGTATGTGTCCTGGGCTACAAATTGAAGGAGGAGCTCTTTGGCACCCGCTCCCCCCTGGGGCAACGGATGCGCATCGGCGGCCGCGGTTTTCGGGTGATCGGCGTCATGGCCCGGAAAGGCCAGTCCGTAGGGCTCGATATGGGGGACCTGGTGGTGATTCCCGTGGCGGCGGCCCAGGCCCTGTTCAACAGCTTTTCGCTCTTCAGGGTGACGGTGGAGGCCCGCAGCCGAGAAGCCATCGGACGGGCGAAGCGAGACATGGTGCGGATCATCCGGGAACGCCACGAGGGGGAGGACGACGTCACCATCATCACCCAGGATGCGGTGCTGTCCACCTTCGACAGGATCTTTACGGCCCTGACCCTCACGGTGGCGGGGATCGGCGCCATCAGCCTGGCGGTGGCGGGCATCCTGATCATGAACGTGATGCTGATCGCCGTGTCCCAGCGAAGGGCGGAGGTGGGCCTCTTAAAGGCCATCGGCGCGAACAAAGGGCATATCCTGGTGATTTTCCTGGCCGAGTCGGCTGTCCTTTCCCTGATGGGCGCCTGCCTGGGAATTGCTCTGTCGGTAGCGGGGACATGGGCCCTGATTCGAATCTTCCCGGCATTTCCCATGTCCGTTCCCCCCTGGGCCGTCTGGGCCGCCGTGGGCATGTGTCTGGCAACGGGATTGATTTTCGGGGTTCTGCCGGCCCGGCGTGCCGCCCGGCTGGATCCGGTCCAGTCCCTGTCGAGGCGGTAGGACCATGTTTCTGCGGGATGTCGTCAAACTATGCCTCAGCGCCCTGTTGGATCAGCGGATGCGCAGTTTCCTCACGGTTCTGGGGATCAGCGTGGGGATCGCCGCGGTGGTCCTTCTCACCTCCATCGGCGAGGGCGTCCGGCGGTTCGTCCTTTCTGAGTTTACCCAGTTCGGCACCGACCTCATCGCGGTGAACCCGGGGAAGACCACCACCACCGGGATGTCCAGTGCCGCCATCGTTCACAACGTCCGGCCCCTGAGCCTGGCCGACGAGACGGCCCTGAAGCATATCCCCGGCGTGATCGACACGGTGTCCATGGTACAGGGAAATGCCCAGGTGAAATTCCAGGGACGCAGCCGCCGGACCTTTGTCTTCGGCGTGGGTGCCTCCGCCCCGAGGGTCTGGCAGTTCAAGGTGGCCCAGGGGCGCTTTCTGCCGGCCGATGATCCCCGGGCGGCCCGGGCCTTTGCGGTGCTGGGCAGCAAGGTGGCCGATGCGCTCTTCGGCGATGCCGGTGTGCTGGGCAGTCCCTTGCGCATCGGCGGAGAACGCTACCGGGTCATCGGCGTCATGGAGTCCAAGGGTCAGATGCTCGGCTTCGATCTCGATGATGCGGTCTATATTCCAACCCACCGGGCCATGGGCCTTTTCAATGTGGACAGCCTTATGGAGATCGACGTGCTGTATCGGGCCGGGCTCCAGTCGAAGGCGATGGCCCGAAAGATCGACGATGTCATGGCAGCTCGTCATGGTACCGCGGATTTCACCGTGACGACCCAGGATCAGATGCTCGACGTGCTGGGCTCGGTGCTCGGGGTACTGACCCTGGCGGTGGGCGCCCTGGGGGCCATCTCGCTGCTGGTGGGCGGCGTGGGCATCCTGACCATCATGACCATCGCCGTGAACGAGCGCACATCGGAGATCGGGGTGCTGCGGGCCATCGGCGCGGGCCGCGGCCAGATCCTGATCTTCTTTATCGCGGAGGCGGTGATCCTGGCGGCGATCGGCGGCCTGGCCGGCCTTGTCCTTGGCGCGGGCGGCGCCTGGCTGCTGGGGACGCTCGTTCCCGCCCTGCCCACGCACACGCCCTGGCAGTATGCCCTGTATGCCGAGCTGCTCTCGGCGCTTATTGGGCTCCTGGCGGGTGTGTTGCCCGCGCGCAGGGCCGCCGGACTGGATCCGGTGGAGGCGTTGCGGTCGGAGTGAAGTGAGAATGGCGGAAGCGCATGGGAATCGAACCCACCCGGGACGGTTTTAGCGCCCCACAACGGTTTTGAAGACCGTGAGCCACACCAGATAGCTGCGCGCTTCCATATCTCCAATAGATGGTCTATATAATATATCCTGCGGGGGGAGTCAATATGGGGCGGAGCTCCGGCAGGCTGAATTTGTTCTAATGGCATTGGGAAGGCTCTCGTTGACAACAATGATACCGGACAGAGGAACTCGGGAATGATCAATAGGGAACGCTTGAAGGATACCTTCTGCTGGCTGGTCCGGATGGACAGTATCTCCAAGGAGGAGGGGGAAATCGCCTCGGCGCTCAGAGAGCGGCTTGCCGCCCTTGGCGCCGACGTCCAGATGGACGGGGCCGGCGCGGCCGTGGGCGGGCAGACCGGAAACCTCATCGCCAGGTTTCCGGGGAACACCCCGGCGGCGCCATTGATGTTAAATGCCCATATGGATACGGTGGAACCGGGCAGGGGGGTGCGGCCCGTATTCAGGGACGGGGTGTTCACCAGCGATGGGAAGACCATCCTCGGCGCCGACGACAAGAGCGCCATCGCCATCCTGCTGGAGGTGATCATGGCACTCCAGGAGAGGGGCCTGGCCCATGGCCCCCTGGAACTGGTCCTGACGATCTGCGAAGAGATCGGGCTTCTGGGCGCCAAGCACCTCGATTACAGCCTCATCACCGCGCGGCAGGGCTATGCCCTCGATGCAACGGACCCCGTGGGAATCGTGACCCGCGCGCCGGCCGCCAACCAGCTCGAGCTGAAGCTGTTCGGAAAGGACGCCCACGCCGGTGCCGCACCGGAGCTCGGGATCAATGCCATCAGCCTCGCCGGCAAGGCCATCGCCCGGCTTCCCATGGGACGCATCGATGAGGAAACCACCTGCAACCTCGGGGTGATCCAGGGGGGCAGGGCCACCAATATCGTTCCGGGATTCGTTTCCATCCTGGGCGAGGTCCGGTCCCATGACCCGGGGAAACTGGCCAGGACTACCGAGCGCATCCTGGAGGCGTTTCAGACGGTGGTGGACGATCACCGCGCCCGGTTCGGCGGCGGGGATCTTCCCGCCTTCGAGTCGCGGGTGGAAAGCGAGTTTCCGGCCACCTGCATCCCGGAGGACCACCCGGTCATCGAGCTGGCGCGCAGGGCCGCCGGGAACCTGGGAAGATCGCTCAAGTGCAAAACCACGGGCGGCGGCGCGGATGCCAATATTTTCTTCGACCGGGGCATCGTCACCGGGGTGCTCGGCACCGGCATGCGGGAGATGCATTCGGTCAGGGAGTCGGTTCGCCTCGATGATATGGCCGATGCCGCGGAGCTGATGATTGAAATCGTCCGCCTGCACGGACAGGGACGGCCAGGGCAATCGCACGTCGACGGCTGACCACGGCGGCCGGAAGCTGAAATCCGGCGCCCTGCCCGTGCAGCGGCATTGCGTTACATGCGATTGCCCGCGCTTCAACGGTAATAGTGCCTTGACAAACCAGGAGGCAGAATATAGACAGCGGAATGAATTTAAAAGCAAAAATGCTGCTTTTAATGGCGACCGGATGCCGGATCGGGTATGTACCGGTTGCACCGGGCACCTTCGGATCCCTCGAGGGCCTTATGGCCAGCTGGCTGCTCTCGCGTACCTCCCCTGCGGCTGCTCTGGTTCTCACGCTGGTATTCATTGCGCTGGCCGTCTGGGTGTCCCATGAGGCCGAAGGGGTTCTCGGGCGAAAAGATCCGGGATGTGTGGTAATCGATGAGGTGGCCGGCATGATGGTGACCCTGGTGGGACTGCCCTTCACCTGGATCACCGCGGGCCTCGGTTTTTTGCTCTTCAGGATATTGGATATTCTAAAGCCACCTCCCGTTCGCAACCTCCAGGACGGGCTGCCCGGCGGATTAGGGATCGTGATGGATGATGTTGCGGCCGGCATCCTGGCCAACCTGATGCTGAGGATTTTCACCGCCGCCACGGGCCTGACATGATGGCGGCAGGGCGAAGGCGGTCCAAGGGGAGCAGCGGGATACGGCTTCGGCCGGTTTTTTTTAGATCGGGTTCATTGGGATTTCCACCGTGCCGGTGGCGTTCGATTTCCCGGAAAGGTGCATGATTACACGTGAGTCTATCAAGACAGGCCAAAAAAGACAGTTCCATCCAACCTGCAGCGCGGCAGGAAGCGGCGGCATCGACGCTGCAAAAGATTTTTTCGAGGGAGAATATCGAGGCGGTCGTCATTGCCGTGGTGCTCGCCCTCTTTATTCGGACATTCGTGATCCAGGCTTACAAGATTCCCTCCGGCTCCATGCTGGAAACCATTCAACTGGGGGATCACATTCTGGTCAACAAATTTATCTACGGCATCAAGATTCCCTTTATCCACAAGACATTGATCCATATCACCAATCCCAAGCGCGGGGATATCATCGTCTTCATCCCCCCGGACGCACCGGACAAGGATTACATCAAACGGGTGATCGGCATTCCCGGTGATGTGATCCAGATCAAGAACAAACAACTGTACCGAAATGGCAAATTGGTGAAAGAGCCCTATGTGATGCACACGGACCCCAACATATTACCCGCAAGTGTTTCGCCCAGGGACAATTTCGGTCCCGTCACGGTGCCGCCCGGTCACCTGTTCATGATGGGCGACAACCGCGATGATAGCCTCGACAGCCGGTTCTGGGGATTCGCCAGCCTCAACATGGTGGAGGGCAAGGCCATGTTCATCTATTGGTCCTGGGATTCCCAGGATTTCAGGGTCCGGTGGAGCAGGTTCGGGCACTGGCTGAATTGAAGGAATGAGCATGTCCCGGGACAAGGTCCACATTCTGGTGGTCGATGACGAGCTGAGCATGCGCGAGGTACTGGAGTACCTGCTGACCCGGGAGGGGTATCGGGTGTCGTGCGCCGGTTCGGGCCGCGAGGCCATCGACGTCATCGGCCGGAGCGACTTCGATGTGGTGATCTCCGACATTCGGCTGGGGGATCTGACGGGGCTGGATGTACTGAAGGCGGCAAAGACCCGGAACCAGAATACCGCGGTGATCATGATCTCCGCCTACGCCTCCACGGAAAACGCCGTGGAAGCCATGAATCTGGGCGCCTTCGACTACGTGCCCAAGCCCTTTGACAACACGGAGTTGAAGAGCACTGTCGTCAAGGCGCTCGAAGTCAGAAGCAACGAGAGTCAGCACGAGCGTCAGGAGGAGTCCGAGCACGAGGATATTGAAAGGACCCTGCACTTCGGCCGCATCGTCGGGGGCTGCCCGCGGATGATGCATATCTACAAGATGGTGCGCCAGGTGGCAAAGACCCGATCCAGCGTGCTCATCACCGGCGAGAGCGGCACCGGCAAGGAGTTGATCGCCCGGGCGGTTCACGAGCACAGCGACCGGCGCGACAAGCCCTTTGTGGTGGTCAACTGCGGCGGGATTCCCGGAACCCTCATCGAGAGCGAGCTTTTCGGCTACTGCAAGGGGGCCTTTACCGGCGCGACCCAAGACAAGAAGGGCCTGATGGAGGTCGCCCACGGCGGAACGTTTTTCCTGGATGAGATCGGCGAGTTGACCCTTCCCCTCCAGGTGAAACTGCTGCGGGCCATCCAGGAGCGGGTGTTCAAGCCCGTGGGCGGGCTAAAGGACATCGAGGTGGATGTCAGGATCATCTCCGCCACCAACAAGCGCCTGGCCGAGGAGGTCATGGCCGGCAGGTTCAGGGAGGACCTCTTTTACCGGCTCAACGTGATCGAGGTGAAAGTCCCCCCCCTTCGGGAGCGAAAGGGGGACCTGAAGGCCCTGGTGAAGCACTTCCTTGAAAAATACACCAGGGAGATGGGTAAGGAGGTAACGAAGATCTCCTCCTACGCCATTGATCTTCTTCAAAAATATGATTTTCCGGGAAATATCCGCGAGCTTGAAAACCTCATCGAGCGAAGCGTGGCCCTCACCAGCACCAACATCATCCTGCCCGACAGTCTCGCCCTTTCGGTCCAAAAACGGCGCTGGATCGAGGGCGTCGAGGGAAAGCGCTTCGACCTCGATGACGTGGCCCACGGCGTCTCCCTGGACACGATCCTGGAGGACATCGAACGGGCTTATATCAACAAGGCCCTCTCCTGCACCCACAACCGGAAGAAGCAGGCGGCGGGTCTGCTGGGGATGAGCTTCCGGTCCTTCCGTTACCGGCTGGAAAAGCTGGG
>CAYOXD010000089.1:0-13605 GCA_964407825.1 uncultured Desulfobacterales bacterium
TTCCGGCTCCGTCCGTCGGTGAGGGGGCGTTCGATCTCAAGCTCCCGGATCTTTCGATAGAGGGTGCTGGTATCGATCCCCAGGTCCTTTGCCGCCAGCTTGCGGTTCCCCCCGCGCCGGTGCAGCGCATCGGATATCATCAGACGCTCCATGGCTTTGAGTGTCCTTGCTTCGGAGAACTCGCCCCTTCCCGGAGCATTGGCCCCACAGAGCTCAGGGGGCAGGTGGTGCATTTCGATCAGGCCGTTGGAGCATAACACGAACGCATGCTCGATGATATTTTCCAGCTCCCGCACATTGCCCGGATAGTCATGGGTCATCAGCCGCAGCATTACCTCCTGGGATACCCCGGCGATATCTCTGCCCTTTAGCTGGTTGAATTTCGCCACCATATGGTCGACAAGGACAGGAATATCCATGCGCCTGTGCCGAAGATCGGGAAGTTCCAATCCGATGACCCGGATCCGGTAAAAGAGATCCTTTCGGAATTTCTTCTCGCGGACCAGGTCCGCCAGATCCTGATGCGTGGCTGCAACCACGCGCACATCGATCTTCACCGGTTCAACCGATCCCAGGGGCTCGATGCGCTTTTCCTGCAGAACCCGCAGGAGCCGGACCTGCATGGCAGGCGAGATGTCGCCGATCTCATCCAGAAAGAGGGTACCGCCCTGGGCCAGTGCGAACCGCCCGGGTTTGTCCTTTCCGGCACCGGTGAAGGCGCCTGCCTTGTAGCCGAAAAGTTCGGATTCCAGCAGCGTGTCGGGCAAGGCCGCGCAGTTGATGGCGATAAACGGCTGTTTCCTCCGGTGCGAGAGATTGTGGATGGCCCTCGCGAACAGTTCCTTTCCGGTGCCGCTGGCCCCGAGGATCAGGACGGTGCTCTCGCTTTCGGCAACCTGGGGCAACACCTGGAAAACACTTCGCATGGCCGGGCTTCGTCCGATGATGTCCTCGAAGGTGTAGCGTGATTCCAGTTCCTTTCGAAGCTGTTCAACCTGGGTCAGGTCCTGGAAGGTTTCAACTCCGCCGACAACCGTTCCCTTTTCTCCTTTCAGGGGGGCCGTGGACAGGCGGATCGGAATCCGGGTGCCCGAGGCAGTAATGATATGGGCCGGAATGTTGATTCTGGGAATACCGGTGGAAAGGGTTTGTTTCAGGGCGCAGCCGTTTTCGCAGATGCTGGCCCGCAGCACCTCGCAGCAGGGCCTGCCCAAGGCGTCTGCCTCTTGGACCTGGGTGATGGTTTCAGCGGCGCGGTTTAAGCTGGTGATGCGCCAGTTCAGGTCGACGGTAAAGACCCCCTCATTGAGGGAATTGAGGATGGTGTGCTGGTGTCGGTTTCCGATCATTGCGGCCAAGACGGATCCCTCCCCGGTCAGGATTGCAGACTGCCCTTCTTTGACTCATGCAACCATGCAAATTGCCTGCTTTGCCCCTGGGTGGCGGCAAATGATCAGGTTCCCTTTTTCTATCCTACGCCGGCTTGACTGGAAGTTTCAAGATTTATGTCATTCGTTGTGCGCACCTGGCAGGGATGTTGCTTTGTGTGTGGGGTATGAGGATTGCCATTTCATATCGGCACGACCGCGTCTCCCCGGTGTTCGACGTGGCGCCGGGACTTCTGCTCCTGGATATGGAAAGGGGCCGGGAGGTGCGGCGCACCGAGAGGACATTGGCGGAGACGGATTTCCTGGCCCGCGCGCGCCGGGTCTCCCAGTTCGGCCCCAAAGTGCTGATATGCGGTGCCCTGTCCTGGGCGCTGGAAAATGCGCTCACCTCGATGGGCGTTCAGGTAGTTGGGTGCATCTGCGGCCCGGTGGAATCGGTGATCCGCGCCTTTCTCGACGGAGAGTTGGCCGGAAAGGCATTCATCATGCCCGGCTGTCTGGGCAAACGACAACCCGCATTCCCTACAAAGGAGGCTCTCATGGGAACCCCAACCGTCAACTATGAAACGCTGATTCGTATCACCAAGGCGATCTCCACGATCCAGGACCCCGAGGAGATCGTTCTGATCACCGTTGAGGGCGTCACCCACGCCCTCAACGTGAAAGGCTGTGCCCTGTTCCTCTTCAGTGAAAAGAGCGAGGAACTGCATCTGGCCGGATACTATGGCCTGAGCGATGAATACATCGACAAGGGGCCGATCCACGCCATGCGCTCCATTGCCTCCGCCCTCCAGGACCGGCAGCCCGTGGCCATCTATGACGTATCGGATGATCCGCGTATCCAGTACCCCGAGGCCGCCCTGAAGGAGGGCATCGCATCCATTCTCTCGACGCCCATCATCATCGGCGATCAGCTGGTGGGCTGCATGCGCGTCTACACGGCCGAGCCCTGGGAATTTACCTTGAACGATGTGAACTTCATCCAGGCCGTTGCCCAGGTGGTCGGCATGGGGATGGAGATGTGCCGGGTCAACCAGGGATTGATGGAAAGCATCGACATTCTCGAAATGATGCAGGATCCAAAGACTCTGAGGGACAAGCGGCGTACGCCCTTTGAGGGGGTTCCCAGAAGCTTTGCGGAGGGAGAGGCGCTGGCCGCGACCGCTCCCTGAGAACCAGGCTCAGCTCAAATATAGCCCTTCTGGCCCATCACCAGCATTACCTCCTGGGCCGCCTCGTCGGGTCTCAGGTGGGTGGTGTCGATGGTGACCTCGGGGGACCGGGGGGACTCGTAGGGATCGTCCACGCCGGTGAACCCCTTGATGAGCCCGGCCCGGGCCTTGGCGTACATGCCCTTGCGATCCCTGGACTCGCACTCCTCGATGGGGGTGGCGACGTGGACCTCGATGAAGCCGCCGTAGGCTTCGATGGTCTTGCGGATTTCGTTCCGGGTGGCCCGGTAGGGAGCGATGGGCGCGCAGATGGCTATGCCGCGGTTTTTCGTGATCTCGCTGGCCACAAATCCGATGCGGCGCACATTGATGTCCCGGTGCTCCTTTGAAAAGGTCAGCTCCCTTGACAGGTTTCTGCGGACGATGTCTCCGTCCAACAGGGTCACCGGCCGGTCGCCGATCTCCAGGAAGCGGGAAAAGAGGACCTTGGCGATGGTGGATTTTCCCGCACCGGAGAGCCCTGTCAGGAAGATGGTTACCCCCTGTTTTCGTGGCGGGGGATAGGCCTTTAAAAGTTCGGCAATGACCTCCGGAAAGGTGGCCCATTCCGGCACCTGGCGGCCCTGGCGGATTCGTTTGCGAATTTCCGACCCGCTGAGGGAGATGGTCTGGGTGCCGGCCGGTACCTGGTCAAGGCCGCGATACTCGTCTTCAAAGGGCAGGTAGACCATCTCCTTGAAGGGGACGATGGTGATGCCGATTTCCTCGCTGTGCGTCTCTGTCAACTGATTGGCCGCCTCCGGTGGATAGAAGGGGATCCCCGCCCCGTTCATCCCGGGACCGGCGTGGTCCCTTCCGATGATAAAGTGGGTGCATCCATAATTTCTGGCGATGATCACATGCATCAGGGCCGTCCTGGGGCCGGCCATGCGGGCCGCAAGGGGCAGGAGGTTCAGTAGGTAGGAGGCCGGCGGATAGTGGCGGGCCACCTCCCGGTAACAGCGTACCCGTGTGTAATGGTCGAAATCCCCGGGCCTGGTGGCGCCTACAATGGGCAGGATCAGCAGATTGGCCTTGGCCTGCCGCATGGCCTGGAGGGTCATCTCAAATTGCGGCCGATGGATGGGATTCCGGGTGATGAACCCCACCATCCGATTCCAGCCGAGCTTCCTGCAGGCATTCCGGATTTCTTCCGGCGTCAGGCGGATCTGTTTAAAATCCGGGTGAAGCGGCGGGCTGATGACCTCCACGGACCCACCGATGTAAAAATTCTCGACCCGATGAAAGAGGTAATGGACCCCGGGATGCTCCTCATTGTCCGTGCCGTAAACCTGAAGCGCCTCCTTGCGATGGTCCACGGGCCAGATGTCCTCGATGTGCATGACGGCCAGCAGAAAACCTTCAGGGTCTCGGAGCCCCAGGGACTGGCCCACCTCGAGCCTTTCGGCCAGCGTTTCGGAAACGTCGAGGCATACGGGGATGGGCCACAGGGTGCCGTCCTGGAGGCGCATGCGGTCGAGGACGGACTCGTAGTCCGCGCTGGTCATGAATCCCCTCAAGGGGGAAAAGGCGCCATTGGCCAGCAGTTCGATGTCAAACAGCTGGCGCTCGTTCAGCGTGACGTCTGGAAGATTGAGCGAGATTTCCTTCAACAGCGCTTGCCTTTCTTCATCCACCACGAGATCTGTGAGCGTGTTGCCGTGGGGTCGCATCGATAGCGGTTCCTTTCTGTTAGTCGTCGGTGCGTAGTAGGCTGCAGCGTATCCCCTATAATAATTGCATCCCGGCCGCAAGATATGCTTTGTCATCGTTGTCGTAATCGTAGTCGTCATAGGACAGGCCCTCCTTGCTAATACTCATTTCAAAGCAAGCAGTGTATCGAAAGCCGATCGGCAAAGGGCGGTTCGTGACCGAATGCCAACTGCCTTTCGATTACGACAACGACTGCGACTGCGACAACGAGAGCCTGACGAACGCCATTGGCGAACAGTCATCAGTGGCCGTTTCCTGTGTGCCACTTGACACACGCCGATTTAACACATAGAGAACGGATCGATTTTAATGGCCAGCGGGGGCGCCAGTGGAAATACAACTCAAGGGCATTGTCATTATCGTCGGGAACTACGGGTCCGGTAAAACAGAGGTGGCCATCAACCTGGCGGCGGAACGCAAGCGCCGGGGGATGACCGTTCGGGTGGCGGACCTGGATCTGGTAAATTTTTATTTCAGGACCCGGGAGGCAAGGCATTATCTGGCCGGGCTCGGGATCGATCTGGTGTTGCCCCCCTCCCGGTATGTGGACGCGGATCTGCCGATTTTGAGTCCTGCCGTCGCGGGGATGATTCGCCAGCCCTCGGATATGACCCTGCTGGATGTGGGCGGCGACGACGCCGGCGCGACGGTGCTGGCATCCCTCGCCGATGCGTTCCAGGGGCGCCCCCGCCGGATGCTGGTGGTGGTGAACCCGATGCGCCCCCATACCAGCACCGTTGCGGGTTGCTTAAAAATCATGGGTGAGATAGAATCCGCTTCCGGTATGCGCATCGATGGCATCGTGGGGAACGCCAACCTGATGGAGGATACGACCCCGGAAATCGTACGGAGCGGATATGCGTTCGTCTCGGATCTGGCCGAAGAGACCGGTTTGCCCGTCGAGTTCGTCACCGTGGCGGAACATCTTCGGCGGGACCTGGACGCGGGCGGCATCCGGTGCCCGATTTTGCCCATCAGCCGTCAGCTGCTGCCGCCGTGGATGAAGACGGGGTAGGGTCTCTCTTTGAACGTGCAAGGAATCCATCGAGGTAAGGTAGAAAAATGGGAAAAACTGAAGATACCGGGACACTGGATCGGCTGAAGCTTGACGTGCCGGCGCATATCGCCGACATCAAGCCCTACGAACCCGGAAAACCGCTGGAGGAGCTGGAGCGCGAGTACGGCATCAGTGACTCGATCAAGCTCGCATCCAATGAAAACCCCATCGGCCCTTCGCCCCTGGCCCTCAAGGCCATGGAAAAGGCCATGGGAAACCTCCACCGCTATCCGGACGGCGGTGGATTCGGACTGAACGAAAAGCTGGCCGCGCATCTCAAGGTCCCGCGAACCGCCATTGTTCTGGGGAACGGCTCCGATGACATTATCGGCATGCTGACCCGCGCCCTGCTGCGCTCGGGCGACGAGGCGGTCCTGTCCAAGCCCTCCTTTCTGATGTACGACATCATGATCCGTTGCGCCGATGCCAGACCCATCAGCGTGCCCTTGAAGGGCCTTGATATCGACCTGGACCGGATGGCTGCCGCCATAACGCCCAAGACCCGGCTCGTTTTCGTGAACAATCCCCTCAACCCCACGGGCAGCATGATTACCAGCGCCCAGTTCGAGTCGTTTCTGGCCAAAGTGCCAAAGGGGGTAGTGGTGGTCATGGACGAGGCATACATCGAGTTTGTCCGGGACGACCGGTGTGCCAACGGTATCGATTTTCTGGAGGCCGCCGTGCCGGTGGTGACCCTTCGGACCTTTTCCAAGGCTTACGGCCTGGCGGGGCTTCGGGTGGGGTACGGCGTCATGCCCGAGGGGATTCAGGGGCTGTTGAACCGGGTGAGACAACCCTTCAACGTCAGCTCCCTTGCCCAGGTGGCGGCCATCCACGCCCTGGACGATACCCCGTTTCTGGAAAGGACGCTCCGCGTGGTCCATGACGGTCTGGATTACCTCTTCGCCGAACTGGACAGGATGGGCGTCCGGTATTTTCCGACCCAGGCCAATTTCTTTCTCATCGATGTCGGCCGGGATGCCGCGGAGGTGTTCGAGAAGATGCTGCGTCGGGGGGTGATTGTGCGCTCCATGGTCTCCTACGGCTTTCCCCATTACATTCGCATCAACGCCGGGCTTCCAGAGGAGAACAGGAGATTTCTCCAAGCCTTGAAAGAGGTGATTTAGCGCCATGACACCCTTGCTCGTAACCATCGACGGCCCGGCCGGAGCCGGGAAATCCACCGTGAGCAAACGACTGGCCGAGGCACTCGGGTATCGGTACGTGGACACCGGCGCGCTCTACCGGGCGGTGGCCCTGGCGGCCCTGGAAGCCGGGGTTCCGCCTGCGGACGACGAGAGGCTCGGAGCCCTCCTGGCGACCCTTTCGGTGGCATTTGCCGTCGTGGAATCGCAAACGCGGTTGTTGCTGAACGGAAGGGACATAGGCGGCCTGATACGCACCGAAGAGGTCTCCATGATGGCCTCGGCGGTGTCTGCCCGGCCCGTGGTCCGGTCCTGGCTCCTGGACATCCAGAGAGGGATGGGCCGTGACAGGGCGGCGGTTTTCGAGGGCCGGGACATGGGTACGGTGGTATTCCCCGATGCGGAGGTGAAGTTTTTCCTGGACGCCTCCCCGCGGGTTCGGGCCTTGCGGCGCTATGAGCAGTTGAAGGGGCCGGAAAGCCAGAGCCTGGCGCAGATCGAGGCTGATATGGCGCAGCGGGATCGGAACGACAGCACTCGGGATATTGCGCCCCTTCGGGCCGCCTCCGATGCCATCGTCATCGATTCCAGCCAGTTGTCTATCGATGAGGTCATCGACCTCATGAAGCGGGAGGTGGCGGGGCGGGGAGGACTGGATACACCCGCGGCTTCCGGAAACAGGCTGTAAAAAACCGTTGTTTTTTTATACGGCTGCTGATATGATACTTCGATTATATGGCGAATAGATGGCCGCCATAAAAAAAAGGCAAGGGGGAAATTTTTTCATGTCAGCAGAAACTAAGAACGAACAAGAAACCACCACGAATTTGGACGAGACAAACGAGGACCCGGCGGCTGTCGACAGCGCCGAGGCGGTCGAGGCCGGGATGAGCGTCACCGAGGCTTCGGACAGGGCTCAACAGGAAGCGCCCGATGAGGATGAGGAGACCATGGAGAACCTCATGGATCTCTATGAGGAGAGCTTCAAACGCTTTGCCGAGGGCGAGGTCGTAAACGGCAAGATCATCTCCGTCGACAAAGATTATGTTCTCGTGGACATCGGTTACAAATCCGAGGGACAGATCAGAATCCAGGAGTTCATCGACGAGGACGGCAACGTCCAGGCAGCGGTGGGTGATATCATAGAAGTGATGGTGGAATGGTGGGATGACGAAGAGGAAGTCGTTGTCCTGTCAAAGGAAAAAGCCGTCAAGGTCAAGGTTTGGGAAGAAATCAAAAAGGCCTATGATGATGACGGGATCGTGGAAGGTACTATTGTCAGCCGGGTCAAGGGGGGATTTTCGGTCGATATCGGTGTTCAGGCCTTCCTGCCGGGCTCCCAGGCGGACCTGCGGCCCATCCGCAACCTGGACGAGATGGTGGGCCAGACCTTCCAGTTCAAGATTCTGAAATACAACCGCAAGAGAAGCAATATCGTCCTGTCGCGCCGCGCCATTCTGGAGCAGGAGCGCGAGGCGGCCCGCAGCGCCACCCTGGCCTCCATTTCCGAGGGGAAGGTGGTGGAAGGAATTGTCAAAAATATCACCGAATACGGCGTCTTTGTCGATCTTGGCGGCGTGGACGGCCTGCTGCACATCACGGACATCTCCTGGGGCCGGGTAAAACACCCCTCGGAAATGTTTGCGGTGGGCGATAAGATCCAGGTCAAGATTTTGTCCCTCGATCTTGAGAGGGAGCGCGTATCCCTGGGAATGAAGCAGCTGACGCCCGACCCCTGGACCGTTGCGGCTGGAAAATACCCCGTGGGAACCCGGATCACCGGCAGGGTGGTGAGCCTGACCGATTATGGCGCCTTCGTGGAACTGGAGGAGGGGATCGAGGGCCTGATCCACATCTCCGAGATGTCCTGGACCCGAAAGATTCGGCATCCCTCCAAGGTCGTGAGCGTGGGCGACGAGGTCGATGCGGTGGTGTTGGACCTCAAACCCGAGAACAGGCGTATTTCCTTGGGTATGAAGCAGACGATCCCCAACCCGTGGGATGTTATCAGTGAAAAGTACCCCCTTGGCACGATTCTGGAAGGTAAAATAAAGAATATCACTGATTTCGGCCTTTTCATCGGCATTGATGAGGGCATCGACGGGCTGGTGCACATTTCCGATATTTCCTGGACGAAGCGCATCAAGCATCCCTCCGAGGTCTACAAAAAGGGTGATACGGTCCAGGCCAAGGTGCTGGATATCGACAAGGAGAACGAACGCTTTTCCCTGGGCATCAAGCAGCTGGCCGATGATCCATGGAAGACCGTTGCCGAGCGCTATAATGTCGGCAAGGAAATCACGGGGACGGTCACCAACGTCACCGATTTCGGCGTTTTTATCGAGCTGGAGGAGGGGGTCGAGGGCTTGGTTCACGTCTCCGAGATCAGCAAGGAGAAGGTGAAAGCCCCGGCGGACCAGTTCAAGGTGAACGATGTGATCACCGCCCGGGTGATGAATATCAACAGCGAGGAGCGTCGGATCGGTCTTTCCATCAAGGCCATGGAACTGGCCGATGAGAAGAGCATTCTGAGCGAATATGTCAACAACATGCGGCCTGCCACCTCCACCTTTGGAGAACTGCTCCGGGAAAACCTGCAGGAGAAGCTGGGCGAGAAAGAGTAAGCGCATCCCCTATGCCGGCCGGCGTTCCTGCCGGCCGGCATGATTTCAACCTGCCCCGGCCCATGCGGCCTATCTTTTCAGGCCCGGTGCTTCATCGGCGCCTTAGGGACGTGGGAAAATAAATTATCCCCCTTCCATCAGAGAAACCCGCTGACATCGCCGGCGCCTTCTCGCAGGATTTCGGGTTCATCTCCCATCAGTGAAATCACGCTGGACGGTTCGCCAAGGACCGGTCCGCCATCGATGACCGCATCGATGCGGTTGCCCAGATATTCCTCGATCCGCCACGGTTCGTTCAAGAGTTCGCCATCGGGCAGGGTGACGCTGGTGGAGATAATAGGGTTCCCCAGCCCGGAGGTGATGGCCTGGCAGATCCGGTTGTTAGGGATACGTATCCCGGCGGTTTTCCGTTTGGTGAGCATGATTTTCGGCACCAGCTTCGATCCCTCCAGGACGAAGGTGTAGGGGCCCGGCAGCAGACGCCTCATGGTCTTGTACCCGTAATTGGTTACCTTTGCGTACAGGCTGATATGGGTCAGATCGGCACAGATGAAGCTGAAGGGCTGTTTCCTGTCCCGTTGCTTCAACTGGTAGATGGTCTCGATGGCCCGTTTATCCAAGAGGTTACAGCCAAGGCCGTAAAGGGTGTCAGTGGGGTAGACGATGATGCCCCCCTGGCGGATCATGCCGACCACCCGGGCGATGAGGCGCTCCTGGGGGTTTTGCGGGTTGATTTGAATGATCATGGCCACCTTATTTCGATCCGGCGCCAGGGCAGCCGGTCCGTCTCTGTTATATGGGGAAATAAAAGATTTCCTTATCTATTAGGGACGGGGAAGGTTGTCAAGATCGAGGCCTGGAAATAAAAGATTGCCTAAGGCAATCGCATTTGCTATTTGGGTCGCAAACAAATTGTGATGATCCGTAAGTTTCATGGACCCTATGCGATACCGGCCGGCTGAAGACCCTTCAAGCCGGTTGCATCGCTTGGGTCGGGAGGGGTGCCATGGCGATAGTGCCGGAAGAGAGTTTTTCGTTCGATGATGTCCTGCTGATTCCAAACTACTCGGATGTTCTGCCAAATAGTACGGACACCGGTACGCAGCTGACCCGGAATATCCGCCTCAATATTCCCATTGTCAGCGCTGCCATGGACACGGTGACCGAATCGGCCACCTCCATCACCATGGCCCGCGCCGGCGGACTGGGGTTTATCCACCGCAACATGGATATCGCCTCCCAGGCCATGGAGGTGGGTAAGGTCAAGAAGTCCGAAAGCGGTATGATCATCGACCCGGTGACCATTCACCCGGACCAGAAGATACACGAGGTCCTGAAGCTCATGCAGGCCTACCGGATTTCCGGGGTGCCTGTTACCCGGGACGACCAGCTGGTGGGGATCGTGACGAACCGGGATCTGCGCTTCGAGACGGACCTGGAAAAACCGGTGTCCGACGTGATGACCAAGGAGAACCTCGTCACCGTCTCCGAGGGGATTTCCATGCAGGACTCCAAGAAGATCCTCCATCAGCACCGGATCGAAAAGCTTCTGGTGGTGGACAAGAACGGCCGGTTGACAGGTCTTATCACCATCAAGGACATCGAGAAGGTGAAAAAATATCCCAATGCCTGCAAGGACAGCATGGGCCGGTTGCGGGTGGGGGCCGCCATCGGCGTCGGACCGGACTTTATGGAGAGGGCAGAGGCGCTGCTGAAGGCCGGCTCGGATGTCATCCTCATCGACACCTCTCACGGGCATTCGAAGAACGTCATCGATGCGGTCACCCAGCTGAAGGCCACCTTCAGTAAGATCGAGCTGGTGGCTGGGAATGTCGCCACCGAGAAGGGCGCCGAAGACCTGATCAAAGCCGGTGTGGATGGCGTCAAGATCGGCATCGGGCCGGGCTCCATCTGTACGACCCGGATCGTTGCGGGGGTCGGGGTGCCCCAGGTCACCGCCATCATGAACTGCAAGGCCGTTTCGGAGAAGATGGGGGTTCCCCTGATCGCGGATGGGGGCATCCGGTTTTCCGGCGATATCGCCAAGGCCATCGGCGCCGGTGCCCATTCGGTGATGGTCGGTGGCATCCTGGCGGGAACCGATGAGAGCCCCGGCGAGAAGGTTATCCTCCAGGGCCGGAGCTATAAGGTATACCGGGGCATGGGGTCCCTGGAGGCCATGCAGAAGGGAAGCAAGGACCGGTACTACCAGGGGGATGACGAGGATGTTGACAAGCTGGTGCCGGAGGGCATCGTGGGCCGGGTTCCCTACACCGGGTCGCTGTCCTCGAACCTCTTCCAGTTGGTGGGGGGCTTGAAGGCAGGGATGGGCTATGTCGGCTGCCGGAGCATCGAAGAGCTGCGCGATAAGGCCCGGTTCATGAAGATGAGTGCGGCCGGCATGCGGGAAAGTCATGTCCACGACGTCATTATCACCAAGGAGGCGCCCAATTACCGCCTGGATTGACGATATCGACCCATGAGCGAAACGTCCCAAGATTTCGTCCACCTTCATATTCACACCCAATACAGCCTCCTTGACGGCGCCATTCGCATCGACGCCATGCTGAAGCGGGCTGCCGGCTTCGGAATGGACGCCGTGGCCATTACGGACCATGGCGCCATGTTCGGCGCCGTGGAGTTCTACGAAAAAGCCCTGGCCGCCGGCATCAAGCCCATCATCGGTTGCGAGTGCTACCTGGCCCCCAGGCGGCTGACCGACCGGACCTCTCTGGACCATAAGGGAACCTCCCACCTGGTGCTGCTGGCCGAGAACCAGGAGGGGTACCGGAATCTGTGCCGTTTGGCCAGCATCGCCCAGCTGGAGGGATTCTACTACCGCCCCCGCATCGACAAGACCGTGCTCGAAGCCCACTGCGCCGGGCTGATCGCCCTTTCCGCCTGTCTTCACGGCGAGATCCCCCTGCTGATCCAGAAGGGCCAAATGGACAAGGCTGAGGCGGCGGCCCGATGGTACCGGTCCCTCTTCGGTGAGAACGGCTTTTTCCTGGAGGTCCAGCATAACGGCCTGCCCGAACAGGAAGTGGTGAATCAGGGACTGCTGGAACTCAGCAACCGGCTCTCGATTCCCATGGTGGCCACCAATGACTGCCACTACCTGGATCAGTCGGATGTGCACGCCCACGAGGCGCTCCTGTGCGTCCAGACGGGCAAGACCTTGAAGGATGCGGACCGCTTCCGGTTCTCCACGGACCAGCTCTACTTCAAATCCCCGGAAGAAATGGCGGCCAGCCTGGGACACTTTCCCGGTGCCATCCAGAACACCCGGGCCATCGCGGATCGCTGCCACATCGAATTTGACTTCAAGACCTACCACTTTCCGAAGTTCGAGGGGGACTCCGGAAAGAGTGTCGACGAGCTCTTCGACGAGGTGGTGGAGGCCGGATACCGGGAAGTCATGGACCGCGTCCGGAAAAAGAATCCGGATGTGGACGAGTCGGTATACCGCAAGCGGCTCGATTACGAAAAATCGATCATTACGGGCATGGGCTTTCCCGGCTATTTCCTGATCGTGGCCGATTTCATCCGCTATGCCAAGGAGCACGGGGTCCCCGTTGGACCGGGTCGGGGATCCGCGGCCGGCAGCCTGGTGGCCTACTCCATGAAGATTACCGATCTGGATCCCATCGAGCACGGTCTCATCTTCGAGCGCTTTTTGAACCCCTCCCGGATCAGCATGCCGGATATCGATGTGGACTTCTGCATCAACGGCCGGGAGAAGGTCTTCAAGTACGTGGTGGAACGTTACGGCGGCGGGGACTACGTGGCCCAGATCATCACCTTCGGGAAGTTGAAAACCCGCGCCGTCATCCGTGATGTGGGAAGGGCCCTGGATATTCCCCTCAACGAGGTGGACACCATCGCCAAGCTGGTGCCGGAAGAGCTTAACATCAGTCTCGATGACGCGCTGAAAAAGGAGCCGAGGCTTCAACAGATGACCGAGGAGCGGGCCGATGTCCGGGAGCTGATCCAGATTTGCCGGGTGCTCGAAGGGCTGCCCCGTCACGCCTCCACCCATGCCGCCGGGGTTGTGATCGGCGACAAGCCCCTGGTGGAGTACCTGCCCCTCTACCGGGGGAAGAAGGGGGAGGTGGTCACCCAGTTCGACATGAAGCGGGTGGAGAAGATCGGGCTGGTGAAGTTCGATTTTCTGGGACTCCGGAACCTCACGGTGATCGACAACACCCTGGGCCTCGTCGCCGAGCAGGGCCTGGCGCCGCCGGATCTGTCCAATATCGATTTTGGGGACGAGGCCACCTACCAGCTCCTCTCGGCCGGGGACACAACGGGCGTTTTTCAGCTCGAGAGCAGCGGCATGAAGGATCTTCTCATCCGGATGAAACCGGCCTGCTTCGCCGACGTGACCGCGCTGGTGGCCCTCTACCGCCCGGGGCCCCTAGAAAGCGGCATGGTGGCCGACTTTGTGGAGAGAAAGCACGGCCGCAA
>CAYOXD010000090.1:0-13426 GCA_964407825.1 uncultured Desulfobacterales bacterium
CTGGCACTGCATCAGCCGGTGGCAACGGATCTGCGCTTCCTCATCGCCGTCATCAAAATCAACAACGACCTTGAAAGAATCGGCGATGAGTCGGTGAACATTTCCCACCGGGTGCAGATACTGGCCCAGCAGAGCGAGCACACGTTCCGTTTCGACTACCACACCATGATGGACAAGGCCATCAATATGCTGAAAAAGAGCCTCGATGCCCTGGTCAACATGGATGTGGACCTGGCCTACCGCGTCCTGACCCTTGACGATGAGGTGGATCATCTGACCCTGGTGGCCTACGACCGGATCAAGGAGGCCATGAAAACCCAGAAGGGCAGACTCGGCTATTACATCAACCTGCTGCTGATTTCACGTCATGTGGAAAGGCTTGCGGACCACGCAACCAATATCGCAGAGGAGGTTATCTACTTGATCGAGGGCGACATTATCCGGCACACGGAGTTGTAGATTTCCACAGTGATTTGCCATCACGAATCCGGCATCTGACTCCGGCAGATTCGCCATTGTGATAGGGTGATCCAAGGCAACCGGGAAGGGAGACCATGGGCAAGGCAAAGATCCTGATCGTCGACGACGAGGAAGACATACTGGAACTGGTACGATTCAACCTGGCCAAGGAGGGCTATGAGACCACCTGCGTGGAAAGCGGAGAGAAGGCATTGAAGTGCGCCCAGAGGGAACGCTTCGATCTCATGGTATTGGATCTCATGCTGCCGGGCCTCGACGGGCTCGAAGTGACCCAGAGGTTGAAGGCCAACGCCGCCACGAAGAACATCCCCATCGTGATGCTGACCGCCAAGGGCGAGGAGGCCGATGTGGTCTCCGGTCTCGAAATGGGGGCCGATGATTACATCACCAAGCCCTTTTCTCCACGCATCCTCTCGGCCCGGGTGAAGGCCGTGCTGCGGCGCAAGGGCAGCACCGGGGAGCCAACCGATGATATCATCCAAATCCACGAACTGGTTATCCATCCGGGCAGAAGGGAAGTTCTCCTGGCCGGCCGGCCCGTGGAGTTGACCTATACCGAGTTCCAGGTGCTCTATTACCTGGCCAAGCGGCCAGGCTGGGTGCTGACCCGCTCGCAAATCGTGGACGCGGTCCGGGGCGCCGATTACCCGGTGACCGATCGGAGCGTGGACGTACAGATCGTTGGACTCCGCAAGAAACTGGACCCCTATGGGGATTACATCCAGACGGTCAGGGGTGTGGGTTACCGGTTCAAGGAAAATGAATGAGGAAGAGAAAACGACTCATATGGCAGCTTTACCCCGCCTATGTACTGCTCATTCTCCTGTCGGTCGCGGCCGTCAGCTGGTATACCACCCAATCTCTCCACAAATTCTTCATCAACCGCATCCAAGCTGATCTTCAAGCCCAGGGCCGGCTCCTGGAGAATCAGATCCAGGCCCTCCTGACGCCCCTCGACGCCCCCGCCATGGACCAGTTGTGCAAGGAGGTGGGAAAAAACGCCGCCATCGAGGTGACCGTCATCTTACCCGACGGCAAGGTCATCGGCGATTCCGTCCAACCGCCCGGGAAGATGGATAACCACGCCGACCGGATCGAAATCAAGGAGGCCCTGGGCGGCCGCACGGGCACAAGCACCCGGTTCAGCAAGTTCCTCCGGCAAAACATGATGTATGTCGCCTTGCCCCTGGTGGCGGATAAACAGGTGATCGCCGTTATTCGAACGGCCATCCCCCTCACGGCGATCGAAAACGAAATCAGGTTCCTGCAAGAAAAACTGCTCCTGGGGGGGCTCATCATCGCCATCATCGCCTCGTGCCTGTGCCTCTACGTATCCAGGCGCATCAGTCGGCCCATCGAAAACATGACATCGGTGGCTGAACGCTTTGCCAAGGGGGATCTCCAGTATCGTCTGGACATGCCGGACACCAACGAGTTCGCCAGCCTGGCCAACGCCCTGAACCAGATGGCCGTCCAACTCCAGAACCGCATCGAGACGGTCATCAGCCAGAAAAACGAGTACGAAGCGGTCCTGTCCAGCATGGTGGAAGGGGTGATCGCCCTGGATATGGACGAGCGAATCCTTGGTGTCAATGCGGCCGCCCTGGAGATGCTTCATCTGGGTTCGGCCAGGATCAAGGATCGGTTCATCCTGGAGGCGGTTCGAAACCGGGACGTTTACGGGTTCATCACCGAGGCGCTGGCCAGCGGCGTCAGCCGCGTGGGGGATGTGACGCTCCACAGCCACGGGGAGCAGATTCTGCAAATTCGGTGCACCCCCCTGCGGGATGCCGGGGACCAACGCATCGGCACCCTGGTGGTCCTGAACGATGTCACCCGGCTGCGGACCCTTGACATGGTCCGCCGGGAATTTGTCGCCAACGTCTCCCATGAAATCAAAACCCCCCTCACCGCCATCCGGGGCTTTGTGGAAACGCTGCTGCAGGGGGCCGCCGAGTCCGCGGAGGAGAGAGACAAATTCCTGCGAATCATCAAAAAGCACTCCGAACGCCTGGGAGCCATCATCGAGGACCTGCTGTCCCTGGCACGGCTGGAGCAAACGGACGGGATCGACACGGAACGCTTCAAGCCCGGCCGCTTGGCCGACCTGATCGAAACCGCCATCCAGGTCGTAAAGACCAAGGCGGATGAAAAACACATCGGGCTCGATGTGACGGTGGCCCCGGACCTCTGCGCAAAGGTCGACCAGACCCTCATGGAACAGGCCATCGTCAACCTCCTGGACAATGCCGTCAAGTACAGTCCGGCAAACAGCCAGGTGCTCATCTCGGCCGCCCTGACCGGGGAGGGTCTTTCCATCCGGATCAGCGACCAGGGCGCGGGCATCTCCCGCCAGCATCTGCCAAGGCTCTTCGAACGGTTTTACAGGGTGGACCGCTCCCGAAGCCGCAAACTCGGCGGCACGGGCCTGGGCCTCTCCATCGTCAAACATATCTGCCAGGTACACGGTGGAAACGTATCGGTGGAAAGTGAACTGGGGAGGGGATCGGTTTTCACCATCACCGTGCCCGGGGAACGGGTCTGCCAGACGGTTTAGTGTCCCGCGTCTTTGACTCCCACTACTGCTCCATCACCCGCGTCCAGGCATCCACGGGTGTCTTTTTCCCGTAGGTCGGTTCAAGCACAAATTGGAATGACTGGGTGAAGGTGGAATTCGCCTGGGTGATGATCTCGATAATCCCTTTCACGAGATGCGGCTCATAGGTCAGGTCCAGATCCGTGGTGGTCACGGCGGCGAGGTAACGGCCCAGGTGCTCCTTGAAGGGGGAAATCACCTGCGTTGCCGAGCCCGGAATCGGGATGCGCCTCTTGCCGGCGTCGAGCAGCTGGATGTATGCAATGCGGACGGACCGGTAAAATCCGGTTTTTGAAATGACATAAATCATGAGATTATAGGGCAATTTCCCGTGGGGGGCCTGAGCGCGGCCGGTGTCTCCCCCCCACGTCCCCTCCTCCCCGATCAGTCGGGCGCCGATGGTCATGTCCTTGCTGTCGAAGACGTTCACCGGGGACGTAAACGCATTGTATCGGGTGATCCGGTTGCCCATGCACCCAGCCATCGTCCAACACAGCAGCAGCAGGATGATAATGGATCGATTTCGCATCTGCTTCCCCCCCATGGTCTGATGAAACCGCAGGATCGGCCGCCCTCTCCGGGCGGACCGGATATTGGCCCGGTGCCAGCTTAGCATCTTTTCCGGTTGAGTCAAGCCATGGGGCAGGGTGTCAGCGATCCCTGGTGAACGGCCTCTGATTCTTGCCTCACCGGTTTTTCACAGAGAATTGCTGGAAGAATGTTGCCTGTGGCCGGAAAAATGGTTAAACTCATAGTTACATCAAAAACCGCTATCGGCCGGGGGGAGACGAATCATGAAACGAGTATTGGCCCATATCGCCCTGTTCCTGGGGGTGGCGGCTCTTTCGGGCTGTGCGCCCGTCATTTCCAAGGGAATTTTACGGCAGGTCGACCCGACGCTCACCTTCGCCAAGGCGTTCAAGAATCCCGACCTCTACCGGGGAAAAATCGTCGTGTGGGGGGGCGTCATCGTCTCGTCCAGCAACCACAAGAAGGGCACCCTCATCGAGATCCTGCAAAAGCCCCTCGGATTCGAGAAGCGCCCCACAGCCGGCGATGACACCGGTGGACGGTTCCTGGCCCTCTACGACGGGTACCTGGATACGGCCATCTACTCGAAGGGCCGGGAGGTAACGGTAGCCGGATCGATCCTGGGCGAGCGGACCCAGCGGCTTGATCAGATCGACTATCGCTATCCATTGATCGCCGTCAAGGAAATTCATCTCTGGAAAAAATACGCCGAGCCTCCACGGGCTTATTACCCGTACCCCTACGGGTATCCGGGCCCTTTGTTTTACTGGTCCTATGATCCGTTCTGGTATCCATACGGCTACCCATACTGGTATCCGCACAGGTATCCCTACTGGTAGGCGATATGTTCCAGGGTCATGGCTTTCGGGGGCATTTTGCGGCTTCCCTTCAAGATCGTTCCCTATCAAATTATAGTTTTAAATTTCAATCAGTTTGAGCTTATAAATTGCCGGGCGCATGACTCGTGTGGTATTTCTTAAAGGCATTTTCCGCTCCCGGCACATTCCCCACCGGCGCCTTGGCACACCGACACGCCGGCCGCGAGCGCACCGACACACCGAACAGGAGGAACCCATGAAAACCACCGCCACGTTCATCGCAAGCTTCATGATTCTGCTGCCGTCCCTGTGGCTCATCCTGCCGCAAGCCGCTGGCGCCCAGGAGACCAATTCGTCCACCTTCCAGCCGAAGGGGGCCTATCTCAAGATCACGGAGGATTTTTACCGGGCGCTCCAAAACGAGGGCAAGAACCAGGACCGGGTTTACGGGGAGGGGCAGGGGCAATCCGATGAATACCTGCGCCGTATCGAGGTATCCACGCGTTTCATGGTGGAAACCAACCTCAGAATATTGCAGCAGCAGCAAAGGATCATCCGCCTGCTGCAACGATCCCTGGATCGGAAAAACGGAAAACGCCGGTGATGAAGCCATTGACAGGTTTGACGCCCATCCGCTAACCTGGGCGCTGCCGTACAATGAGCCCCGGGGCTGCCGGCAGGCCGCTTGTGCCCCATCCTGAACCATCGATGTGGCAAGTGAAGTAGAATCTCCAACGAATGAAGGCCGGACCGATATGATACGAGGATTTGAGACCTGGAACGCCGATTTCATTGATCATCAGTACCGCCAGTGGAAAGAGAATCCCGAGGCCCTCGACGCCGACTGGCGAATTTTTTTCCAGGGATTCGAACTGTCCCGACAGGACATCTCTCCGTCCGAGGACCGCCGGGACCCGGATGCCTCCCTTCGTCAGGCCCGAGTGGAGGCGCTGACCTACCGCTACCGGGACCTGGGCCATCTCCTGTCCTGCCTGGATCCCCTGGCGGCCTGTCCCACCGATCATCCGCTCCTTCGCCTCGAAGCCTTGGGGCTCACCACCGAAGATCTCTCCCGCTCCTTTTACACCGATCTTTCCCCGGGCACGCGCCGCGCCCCGCTCCAGGAGATCCTGAAGGCCCTGAGGGAGACCTATTGCCGGTCCATCGGCGTGGAGTACATGCACCTGCAGGACCCGAACGAACGACGCTGGCTCCAGGAGCGCATGGAACCCAACCGGAACCGGCCGGCGCTGTCCATCGAAGAGAGGATGCGCATCCTGGAAAAGCTCCACCACGCCCTGATGTTCGAGACCTTCCTGAACAAAAAATATCCAGGTCAGACACGCTTTTCCCTGGAGGGCGCGGAGGGGCTCATTCCCACCCTCGATTTTCTCTTGACCTGCGCGGCGGAAAACGGCAGCCGGGAAATCATCCTCGGCATGGCCCATCGCGGACGGCTCAACGTACAGGCCAACGTGCTGCACAAGTCCTTCAGGGACATCTTCTGTGAATTTGAAGGCACCTATGACCCGGCCGATGTCATCGGTGCGGGAGACGTCAAGTATCACAAGGGATACTTGACGGACATCCAGACCTTCACCGGCAAGGACCTTCGCGTGGTGTTGATGGATAACCCCAGCCACCTCGAATCGGTGGATCCGGTGGTCCAGGGCTGCGCCCGGGCCCGGCAGGATATGGGCCTGGACGACGGCGAAACCCGGGTCCTGCCGATTTTGATCCATGGGGATGCGGCCTTCGCCGGCCAGGGGATCGTGGCGGAGGTGCTCAACATGTCCCAGCTCGAGGGGTATCGGACGGGCGGCACGGTACACCTGGTGATCAACAACCAGATCGGCTATACCACCGTGCCGGAGGACGCCCGCTCCACCCGGTACTCCACGGATATGGCCAAGATGCTCATGGTGCCCATCTTTCACGTCCACGGCGAAAATCCCGAGGCCGCGGTGCACGCCATACGCCTGGCCTGCGAGTACCGGATGCGCTATCACAAGGACGTGGTGGTGGACATCGTCTGCTTCAGGCGTTACGGCCACAACGAGGGGGATGAACCCTACTTCACCCAGCCACGGATGTACGACCGCATCAAGGACCGCCCCCCGCTGTCCCGGCTTTACGGCGACCGATTGGTGGCGGAGGGCCTCGTCGAGCGCCAGCAGTTGGAAGCCGTCGTCTCCGGCATGGAGGCGTGCATGGAAAAGGCGTACGAGGAGGCCAAGAGCCCCACCTGCCCCCTTCCGGTCGTCCGCCACTTCGAAAACTGGGAAGCCTATCACGGACGCTTCGCGCCGGACACGGTGGACACCCGGGTGGCACAGGAGGTGCTGGTCTCGATGGCCCGGAAGCTCAACGCCCTGCCCCCCGGCTTCTCGATACACCCAAAGCTCCAGCGCTTCGAGGAAAAACGCGCCGGGATCATCGACAGCGGTGAGGATGTGGATTGGGCTTTTGCCGAGGCCCTGGCCTTTGCCACCCTCCTGAACGACGGGGTTCCCATCCGCCTCAGCGGCCAGGACAGCCGCCGGGGCACCTTCAGCCAACGCCACAGCTACCTTACCGATACCGAAACCGGCGAGACGTATGTTCCCCTGAACCATCTCGGAGAGGGTCAGGCGATCTATACCTGCTACAACAGCCTGCTGTCGGAATCCGGTGTACTGGGGTTCGAATACGGCTACTCCCTCACCCGTCCCGAGGCCCTGACCCTCTGGGAGGCCCAGTTCGGCGACTTCGCCAACAACGCCCAGTCCATGGTGGATCTCTACATCGCCAGTGGTGAGTCCAAGTGGCGGCGTTTGAGCGGCCTGGTGATGCTCCTTCCCCATGGGTACGAGGGGATGGGCCCCGAGCATTCCAGCGGCCGGCCGGAGCGCTTCCTGGGGCTGTGCGCCGAGGACAACCTCCAGGTCTGCAACCCCTCCACCCCCGCGCAGTACTTCCATCTGCTTCGCCGCCAGGCAACGGCTGACTTCCGAAAGCCCCTGGTGATCATGACCCCCAAGAGCCTCATGCGCCACTCGGAGGTAGTCTCCTCCTTCAAGGACCTGGCCCAGGGCGCATTCCATGCGGTCCTGGACGACCCGGAGCGGCCCACGGCCGCCGGTAGCGTGCTTTTCTGCTGCGGCAAGATATACTACGAGCTGCAGGCCAGGCGCCAACGGCTTGACACCCCGGATATGGCCATCGTCCGCATCGAGCAGCTCCACCCCTTTCCCGAAAGGCAGCTGAGGGATGTCCTGGCGGGCTACCCCCAGGCTAAGGCGTTTCAATGGGTGCAGGAGGAGCCGGAGAATATGGGGGCATGGTCTTTCGTGCGGGCCCGGCTTGAATCCATGGTGAAGGGAAAAATCGCCTATACTGGCCGAAAACCGGCCTCCAGCCCGGCCACCGGCCTCGTCAGCGTGTACCGGCAGGAGCAGAAGGCCCTGCTGGAGGAGGCGCTCGGGTGATGCTTGTTGAACGTTGAGAAAGGAGCCCCTATGCAGATCGAGATCAAAATCCCCGGGGTCGGGGAGTCCATCCGGGAGGCCACCCTGGCCCAATGGTTCAAGAAGGATGGGGACCATGTGGAAAAGGACACGCCCCTGTTCTCCATCGAAACGGACAAGGTCACCCTCGAGGTGGTGGCCCCCATGGCAGGGGTGATCACCACGCAGATCGCCGAGGGCGACACCATCCGCATCGGCACCGTCGCCTGCCTCCTCGACACGGAGGGCGAACCGGAGGAACCGGAGATTTCGGAAACCGAAGGGCCGGAGCGGGAAACGGCGCCCGAAGCACCGACCCAGCGCCCGGTACCGGAGTCCATGGAAACGCCGGCCCCCAAACCGGAACCGGAGATACCCGGCCCTGCCGGCGAACCGGTGCTGTCTCCAGCCGTCCGGAGGCTCGCGGCGGAAAGGGGGATCGACCCGGCGCTGATCAATGGAACCGGCCCTGGAGGCCGCATCACCAAGGGCGATCTTATCCTTCACCTGGAGCAAACGAGCGCAGCGGCCCCCAAGGCGGCGCCCCCTCCGGCGAAACCCGGGCCCGCCGCCGAAGCCCCCATGGCGCCGCCTGTGGCAACGCCGACACCTGAAAAGCCCGCCGAAGCGGCGGCCGCCACCGACGATGAGGTCATCCAAAAACCGCTGAGCCAGATCCGCAAGCGCATCGCCCAGCGCCTGGTGGCCGCCAAGCAGCAAACGGCCATGCTGACCACCTTCAACGAAATCGACATGTCCAGGGTCATGGACATGCGAAGCCGTTTTGGAGACGTCTTCCAGGACACGCACGGTGTCCGTCTGGGCATTATGTCCTTTTTCATCAGGGCCTGCGTAGCGGCCCTGAATGCCTTCCCGGAGCTGAACGCCTTTTTCGAGCAAGAGCACATCGTCTACCACCGCAGTGTTCACATGGGGGTGGCCGTGGGCTCCGATCGGGGACTCGTGGTGCCGGTGATCCGTCGGGTCGAAGCCCTCTCCTTCGCCCAGATCGAAAAGGCCATCATCGATTTCGTCGACCGGATCAAGGCCAACCAGCTCGCTCTTGCGGACCTTCAGGGAGGCACCTTCACCCTTACCAACGGCGGGGTGTACGGGTCGCTGTTGAGCACGCCCATCCTGAACATGCCCCAGAGCGGGATCCTGGGACTTCACAAGATCGAAAAGCGTCCTGTGGTGGTGAATAACGAGATCGTGGTGCGTCCCATGATGTATGTGGCCCTCAGCTACGACCATCGCATCGTGGACGGCAGGGAGGCGGTGCAGTTTCTGAAACGGATCAAAACGGACCTGGAAAACCCCGAACGACTGATGCTGGAGGTGTAGCCATGGCGGCAATGGAACGATATGATCTCGTGGTTGTGGGAAGCGGCCCGGGCGGGTATACCGCCGCTGCCAGAGCCGCCCGACTGGGCCTTAAAACCGCCTGTGTGGAGCGCCACCCCCGGCTTGGGGGGGTTTGTCTCAACGTGGGCTGCATCCCCAGCAAGGCGCTGCTTGACGCGAGCGAACACTATCATCTGGCCAAGCACAGATTCGCTGAGCTGGGTATCGGAACCGGAAAACTCAGCCTCGATCTGGATCGCATGATGGCCCGAAAACGAGAAGTGGTGGAGGGGCTTACCGATAACGTTCGCACCCTGCTTACAGGCAACCAGGTGACGGTGATCCACGGCCGGGCCCGCCTGGCGGGAAGCGACCGCGTGGAGGTGACCCTCCCGGCAGAGGGGGATGGAAAGGAACAGACCCTGGTTCTGGAGGCCGAAAGGATACTGCTGGCCACGGGAAGCGAGCCCGTGGCCCTTCCGGGCCTGGACTTCGACGGAGAAAGAATCGTCAGTGCCACGGAGGCCCTCTCCTTTCCCTCCCTTCCACGCCGCCTGCTCATCGTGGGGGCGGGTTACATCGGACTGGAGATGGGGGCCGTGTGGAGCCGTCTCGGCACCGAGGTCACCATCGTTGAGATGCTGCCGCAAATCGCCGGCGCACTGGACGGCCAGGTGGCCCGGACCCTTCAGCGAATCCTCACCCGTCAGGGGATCGGATTCCGCCTCGGTGCCCGGGTGACCAGCGCCAAAATACTGAAAAAATCCGTCCGGATCCTGCTCCAGGAGGGCGAAAAGGAGGAGCGTCTGACCGCTGACCGCGTGCTGGTGGCGGTGGGCCGGATCCCCCGGACCCGGGAGCTGGGGCTTTCAGAGGCAGGCGTCGAGGTAGCCGAGCGCAGCGGTCGCCTCCCGGTCAACGAGACCTATCAGACCAACATCCCCTCCATTTACGCCATTGGCGATCTCATTTCAGGCCCTATGCTGGCCCACAAGGCCGCGGCCGAGGGCGTTGCCGTGGCGGAAATCATGGCCGGCCTGCCCGGAGAGGTCAACTACGATGCGATTCCCTCGGTCATTTACACCTGGCCGGAGGTGGCCTCGGTGGGGATTACCGAGGAAACGGCGAAGGCCCGGGGCATCCCCTACTGCATCGGCAGCTTCCCCTTCACGGGCTCTGGCCGCGCCCGGTGCATGGGCGAAACGGACGGCTTCGTCAAGCTGATCTCCCATGCCAAAACCGATCGCCTCCTCGGGGCCCACATCATCGGCCCCCGGGCCTCTGACATGATCGCCGAGTGCGTGCTGGCCATGGAGTTCGGCGCCAGTCTCGAGGACATCGCCCGGACCGTCCACGGCCATCCCACCTTTGCCGAAACGCTCCAGGAGGCGGCGCTGAAGGGAACCCAATGCTCCATCTATGGATAGGGGGGCGGGCTGTTCCAAACTAAAAAAGGGGGAGACCGTCAGCGTGTCCCCCCCCTTCCTTATCTTTCATAACCGGCTTGTTGAGCAGCTGGATTGCCGGGTAGATTCCCCCGGTCTTTCCAGACGAAGCCGATTAAACGACCGTCACATTCACCGCCGCCGGTCCCTTTTGACCCTGCTCGATGTCAAAGGTGACGCGGTCCCCTTCGTTCAGGCTTTTGAAACCGGCGCCGTTGATGCCGGAGTGATGAACAAACACATCCGGTCCGCCCTCCTGTTCAATAAACCCGTAACCCTTTTGATCACTAAACCATTTTACGATACCACTGGCCATCATTCCCTCCCCTTACGTTCAACAAAATTAATGGGTTCCATTACGCCGTGGCAGACGCTTTGACATATGGCCCGCCCCGTAGTATGAAACCGGCCCGTCCTGAAAATGTCAGGATTTTGCATCAGATGATATCGTCTTTTTTCTTGATAATCAAGAATTTTATTATGGTAATCCAGGTTGAACGGTATAAAAAAATCGTGCTATGGCACCCGCTTTAAATGACATACGCCGTCGGTTGCGCTCCCTTGAGTTCCGGCTGGGGGATACGGCAGGCAGCGATCGGCCGGCTCTGAAGCGTGAGATCACCGGGATCCGAAAGGCGCTTGGCAGGGGCGGTCCGGATAAGGCACTGACTCGCAGGGCGGAACGGCTCGAGCGACGGGTGGCGGCCGCCGTCAATAGGCGCCTGGACCGTCTGAACCACCTGCCGGTTCTGTCCGCCCTTCCGGACCTTCCCATCACCGCCTCGAAGGATGAGATCATCGAGGCCATCCGGCGCCACCCGGTGGTGGTGGTGGCCGGTGAGACCGGTTCCGGGAAGACCACCCAGATCCCCAAATTCTGTCTGGCCGCCGGCCGGGGGATCGACGGTGTGATCGGATGCACCCAGCCCCGGCGGATCGCTGCCGTCACGGTAGCGGAACGTATCGCAGAGGAGCTGGGGGAGCCCCTCGGACGGTCCGTGGGGTACAAGATCCGCTTCCATGAGGAGACCGGCCCTCGCGCCTATGTGAAGGTCATGACCGACGGCATCCTGCTGGCCGAGACCCAGGCGGACCGGGACCTTACGGCCTACGACACCCTGATCATCGACGAGGCCCACGAGCGAAGCCTCAACATCGATTTCGTCCTCGGTATCCTGAAGACCCTGATCAAAGAACGCAGGGACTTGAAGCTCATCATCACCTCGGCCACCATCGATACGGAAAAATTTTCAAGAGCCTTCGATGATGCCCCCGTCATCGAGGTCTCGGGCCGCACCTACCCGGTGGAGGTCCGTTACGATTCCGGCCTCGACGGCGATGAGGCGACCTACGTCGAGCGGGCGGCCATCGCCGTGGACCGGCTCCTCACTGAAAGCCGCTTCGGTGACATCCTGGTCTTCATGCCCACCGAGGGGGACATCCGCGACACCATCGAGCTGATCGAGGGCAGGGCCCACCGGGACGTGACGGTGCTCCCCCTCTTTGCCAGATTGACCGCCGGCGACCAGCACAGGGTCTTTTCCAGGATCCCGGGCCAGAAAATCATCGTGGCCACCAACATCGCCGAAACCTCCCTCACCATTCCGGGCATCAAGTATGTGGTGGATACGGGCCTTGCCCGCATTTCCCAGTACAACCCGCGCTCCAGAACCACCTCCCTGCCCGTTGCCCCCATCTCCCAGAGCAGTGCGGATCAGCGCATGGGTCGGTGTGGCCGGGTGGAAAACGGCGTCTGTGTCCGGCTCTATGCCGAGGAGGATTATCTGGAGCGACCCCGGTTCACCCGTCCCGAAATCCTGCGGTCCAACCTGGCCGAGGTCATTCTGAGGATGATCTCCCTGGGACTGGGGGACATCACCCGCTTCCCCTTCATGGACGCGCCGGCCGCCGCCAGTATCCAGGACGGCACCCATCTGCTCCTGGAGCTGGGCGCCATCGCGTCGGCCCGGAAGCCAGCGAAAGCCGGGAGCCCGGCCCGCGGCGCCACCGGAAAAAAGGGACGCAAGAATTCAACTTTCACGGACCTCCCCCAGCTAACGGCGAAGGGACGACGCATGGCCGCCATGCCCATCGATCCGCGGCTCTCCTGCATGCTGATCGAGGCGGCGGACCAGGGCTGCCCCGATGAGGTGACCGTCATCGCCGCGGCCCTGAGTATCCAGGACCCCAGGGAGCGGCCCGCGCAGAGGGCGGCCGAGGCGGACCGGGCCCACGCCCGGTTCAAGGACCCCGCATCGGACTTTGTGACCCTTCTGACCCTCTGGAATCGTTACCAGGAGGCCTGGGAAAAACGGAACAAGATGGCGGACATCAAACGCTTCTGCCAGGAAAATTTTCTCTCCTTCAGGCGCATGCGCGAGTGGCGCGACATCCACGGCCAGCTGCGGGCCATCCTGAAGGCTTCCGGCACAGAGGGGCCCGCTGACACCGCCCCGCCCTCCCCTGCGGCCGTCCCGTCGGAAAAAACCGGAAGTCCCGTTTTCGGCGCCCTCTATGAGAAGATCCACAAGGCCATCCTGAGCGGATTTCTCTCCAACATCGCCCAGTTCAAGGAGGGGAATCTCTATCAGGCGGCCAAGGGACGACAGGTCATGGTGTTCCCCGGCTCGGGGCTCTTCAACGCCGCCAAGCCCTGGATCGTCGCGGCAGAGATGGTGGAGACGAGCCGGCTCTTCGCCCGGACGGTGGCCCACATCGATCCGGCCT
>CAYOXD010000091.1:0-13016 GCA_964407825.1 uncultured Desulfobacterales bacterium
CCCATCCATCCGAGAAACTTACGCCTTGATATACTCATTCGTGTCACCTCAACCTGTTGCGCGGAACACTGTGTCGACAGCTCCCTATTTTTTCTTGTGACATGCGGTACAGTCCCTGCTGGCCGGTTTTTGAATTCCCATCGCCTTATGGCATCCCATGCACTGTTGATGGTAGGCCGCCATCAGGCCCGGCCGGTATGGATTCTGCTTATCGAACGGCTTCCCATGACAGCTGCTGCAAAGGGGCGGCTTCTTCGATGGGGGGCTGTTATGATGGCATCCCTGGCAGAGGGTGGCCGGATTCGTATGAAAGTAAGCGGCAAGTTTGCTGTCCTTGACGCCTGCCATCAGTGCCAGAACGATTTTGCGATGGGGCATCTCGGCTGGCTTGTATTTATTCGAAAGAGATTTGATCGTAACGGTTTCAGGGATGTCCTTTTCTGCGATGGTCTCCTTTGTGGGCGTTCTGTCAGCCAGCATCTGGGCGGCCAACTGGTCCGCCTGCTTGGTATCTGCAGGAATCACCATGTTCGGATCCTTTCCGGCCACGTGGCAGACACGGCAGGTGGCGTCCGACATCTTCCGGGTCGGTGACATCTGGCTGTGACATCCCGCACAGCTCTTGGCTGTTTCCTTATCCGTATGGCAGCCGACGCAGCTGGACATGTCCCCCTTCTGGTGCATCGCCTGGGCCAGCTTGACCCAGTCGCCATCCTTCTTGCCGTCGAGGGTGTGACATTGGCTGCAGGAGGACAGGCTGGCATGGTGACAGACCCGGCAGGTATGGGTATACCCCTCATGGTCCTTGTGATCGAAGGGCACCGGCGCCATGTGAACGCGCTCGTCGCCCGGTTTGGTCCCGGTGCTTACGAAGAGGGCATCCGGTTGTTTCATCTCCATCCGCGGAAGATCGGCAACGGGTTTGATGAGCTTCTGCTTCGCCGGATCATGGCACCCCCCGCACTGAACGGGTCCGGCCGAAAGCTTCTGGGATTTGCGGCTGAGGTGGCAATTCACACACTGCTCATGGGACGCAAGGCGCATGGAGATGCGGTTTTCCTCGGTCTTTTCCTTGTGGCAGTATCGACAGGTGCCCTCATGCCCCTTGACATACACCAGCTTCTGGGCCTTCTTATCGTACTCGTGATGGCACAGCTCGCACTTCTTATCCAGTGCCTTCACATGTCGGTAGTGCAGGGAGTAATCCAGGCCCATGGGCTGGCGGTCGGAGACCGCCTGATCCGCCTTGGTATGGCATCCGGCGCACTCCACGGGGCCGGTTTTCTGTCCGGCCGCAAGCATCCGGCTATGGCAGGAAATGCAGTTCAGGTGATAGAGATTCATCTCCGTCTTCCTGTCGGAGTCCTTCAGGCGCATGAACTTCATGCTGAGCCGGTCCGAATCCTTTTCCTTCAGGTGACAGGTCTCGCAGCCCTTTCCCTGCTTTTCCAGAGCCTTGGTATGCTCGTCGTGGAAAAATTGAACGGGGGCGCGTTCCAGTGGGCCGAAGACCTTCAGGCTGTCGATATCGATGATATCGGCTCTGAGCTTACCCGGCGGACAGGATTTGACGGCCGCCTTCACCCCAACCGCGCAAATCAGCATGATGGCAACGAAAATACTCCCAGCTAGTCGTAGTCTCAATTTGTCCTTGTGCATGTCATCAATCCTTACTGCATCGCTTTTCGTCAATAGGTGAAAAACCTTTCGGGTAGTTACCTTTCGTTCCCCTGGTGTCGAGCAAATCCTGAATGGTCGTCTGGTCGAAAACGCTGAACATGGCTTCCCGCACCTTCTTCCACATAGGGAAAAAGGCGCACTCCGTTTGGAAGGGACATTTGGATTCGGGAATCGGCGCCATGCACTCATGGTTGGCTACATCCTGTTGAAGATAGCGCATCAAATCCCCCACCGTCAACTGATCCGGGCTCGGGACCAATACATACCCGCCCTGATAACCTCGTTTTGATTTAACAAAACCGCTCTTTTTCAGCTGACCGAGAATCACCTCCAGAAACCGTTCCGGAATGACCTGAGCCTCGGCGATCTGGCATATCTTGACGGGCCCCTTGCCCCGCTGCTTTGCCAGCTCGTAGATAGCTCTCAGCGCGTACTGGTTTTTCTTGGTAATCAGCATGAGTATTTTCTTGACTTTATAGGTCGGATTATTTCCCGAGCCTTATAGTCGAGAAAGCACCGGACTGTCAACCGTTTTTTGAGCGGATCCCTGAAAGCACTTATTAAACAATAATAAAGTATTACATGCCAGCCAAATAAATGAACGGCGTTCAGCAAATCCAGAACAACGCTCCCGCCCGGCGTTTGCAGGCACAGTTCGCCCCATGGGCCGGAGGCATCGGGTAAGCGGCAGTGGCGGCAGCCTTCGGCGGGTTTTGACCCGAATCACTCGATGAGGCCGTACCTGCGCATCTTCCGCCAGAGGGTGGTGCGGTTGATCTTCAAGTCCCTGGCCGTGGCCTCGCGCTGCCAGTGGTGTTTCTGCAGGGCGAGGAGGATCCTTCGCCTCTCGTCGTTTTCAACGGAAGCACCCAGGGGCGGGCTTTCGTCGGCGGGGGAGGTTTCCCCGCAGCGCCGGCTCTCCCGCTGCAGGGAAAGGGGCAGATGCCCGCGGCGGATCACCTCCCCCTGGCAGATGATCAGTGCGTGCTCGATGATATTTTCAAGTTCGCGGATGTTGCCCGGGTAGGCGTGGTTGAGAAGCACCGCCATGGCGTCTTCAGCGATGGCCGGCGCTCTCCGGCCGCGGCCTGTGGAGAGCCGCTTCAGGATATGGGATATGAGAAGCGGGATATCGTCCCTTCGCTCGGCCAGGGCGGGGACCTCCAGGCGCATGACGTTGAGCCGATAGAAGAGATCCTCCCGGAACCGCCTCTGTTTCACCATGGTTTCAAGCCCGGCATTGGTGGCCGAGATGATCCGGACATCGACCTTCACCGTCTTGCGGCTGCCCAGGGGGTAAAACTCCCTGTCCTCGAGGACCCGCAGGAGCTTCGCTTGCAGGGACAGGGGCATATCTCCGATTTCATCGAGAAAGATCGAGCCGCCGTCGGCATCCTGAAAGCGTCCGGGTTTGTCGCGATCGGCACCGGTGAAGGCGCCCTTGACATAGCCGAACATTTCCGACTCCAGAAGATTGTCCGGCAACGCCGCGCAGTTGACCTTTATCAGCGGCCGCCGGGCCCTGGGGCTGGCACAGTGGATCACGTTGGCCAGAAGATCCTTGCCCGTACCGGTGGCACCTTCGATAAGCACCGTGGCATCGCTTGCCGCCACCACTGGTACGATCTCGAAGAGACGCCTCATGGCAGGAGAACGGCCCACCATATCGTAGAAGGTATACCGATCCTGGATGGCACTGTTCAGCTGATGGACCAGAGAAAGATCCGAGACCGTGGCAAGGCCCCCCACAATGCGGCCCTCCTTGTTCTTGAGAGCCATGTATTCGGCCCGCACCGGCAGCATCTCTCCGTTGCGGGTCAAAAGAGAGGTCTCATCGTTCGTGCGTGAAACACCATCCTGGATGGTGGCGCTCAACCGGGAAAAATTCTCCCCTGCGTCGTCCCTGAAGAGGTTGGAAATGGATTTGCCTAAAATTTCCTGCCGAGGATACCCGCTGATGCCCTCGGCGGTGGTATTGAAAAAGGTCACATGCCCCCCCCGGTCCACGGTCAGCACGCCGATATCGAGGTTGTCGAGGATCATCTTCAGGCGCTGGTCCTCGTATCGGATCCGCTTGAGCATATCCTTGAAGGCACTGTGATCCTGGAAGATCTCGATCCATCCGCCGCCGGTGGTTCCCGTACGGGGAACGGACAGGACAATCCGGGTCACGCTGCCACTGTGCAAATCCGTGCCAGAGCACAGGTCCGCTCCCTCGGCATCGCCCCCATGGCACCTCCCTCTCTCAATCCGGCACACCCCCGCGCACCAGCTGTCCCGGAGCACCTCCTGGCAGGGCTTTCCGGCCGCCTCTTCTCTGCTGACACCCGTCATACGCATCGCGGAACGATTCAAGGCCAGGAGCGTCACCTCCGGGGACAGAAGAATCGCCCCCACCCCAAGGGAATCCAAGAGGCGAAACAGCTGGTCGCAGCTCAAAAGATGTTGCTCCATCCCCCCCACCTTTCGCCCCACGTCTATCGCCCCTTCCGAGGCAGACGAATGACAAAGGACGTGCCCTTCCCTCGTTCCGAGGCCACACGGATCTCCCCCCTGTGGGCCTCAATGATCTTCTTTGTCAGCATCAACCCGATACCGGTGCCGCGGGTCCCCTTGGTGGTGAAAAACCGCTTGAAGAGCCCCGTCTGGACCTCATCGTCCATGCCGCAGCCATTGTCGCTGATCTGGTAAGTCACACCCCAGCCCGGTTCCGACAGGGTCCGCAGCCGAACGCGCTTGTCCCCAGGGTCCCCCCCGCCTTCGACGCAGGCATCGAGGGCATTGACCACCACATTGAGCAGGCACCGCTGAATTCCCTCGCTGTCCATGCAGACGGGTGCCATGCCCTGGGCGAGCGCCATTTCAAAGCCTACGCCCCTTGCCTTCACCTGGGGCGCCACGAGCCGGGCGGTATCCCGTACCGGCTGGTTGGGATCGCACGGTTCCATGGTAATGTCGCCCGTCTTGGAATAGTTGAGAAGATCCAGGGAAAGGTTGGTGATCTTCTCGACGTTTCCCCGCACCATGTCCCAGCCCTGCTGCAGGTAAGTCTTATTGTCCAGGCTGAGCCCCTTTTCCAGGACATACATGCCTCCCTTGAGCCCCCCCGCGATGTTCTTGATGGTGTGGCTCATGCCCGCCACCGTCTCTCCAATAGCCGCCATCCGTTCCGCGGCGACCAGCTTGCGGGCTTTTTCAGCCACCAGCAATTCCAGGTTTTCGGTATATTCCCGAAGCTGTCGTCGCATGGTGATCCGCTCCCGGGCCCGATTGAGGGCGATCTCGAGTATTTCGTCCCGGATGGGTTTGGTAACGAAATCCGTTGCCTCCAGCTTGAGACTCTGGATGGCCAGCTCCATTTCGCCGTGGCCGGTCATCATGATGACCTCGGTCTCCGGGCAGATCCGCTTGATGTCGGCCAGAAGGGTAATGCCGTCCCTGCCCGGCATTTTAATGTCCGTCAGAACGATCTCGGGGCAGTCCTTCCGGCAGATTTCCATGGCCGCTTCAGCGTCCTGGGCGGTCAACACCCGGTAGCCCAGGTCCGAGAGCGTGATCCCCAGAACCCTTCGGATCCCTGCCTCATCGTCCACCAGCAGAAGGGAATAGGCGCAGGGGTTCATGGGCTCTCTCCGTTCTCCGGGGTTGGAGGAATCGGAAAGGTCAGCCGGAAACAGGCCCCGCCCTCGCAGGGCACCACCTGAATGCTTCCGCCGCAGTCCTTCACGATGCCGTAACTGATGGAGAGCCCCAATCCAGTTCCCTTGCCCACCTTCTTCGTCGTGAAAAAGGGCTCGAAAACCCGCTCGGCAAGAGCCGGATCTATCCCCACCCCGGAGTCTTGAACCTCCACCTCAGCCGATGCCCCCACACACCTGCTTCTCACCATGATCCTCTTATCCCCCTGTGGGTCGAGCCTGCCTTCGGAAGCCTCCTCGATGGCATCCCGCGCATTGATGAACAGGTTGATAAAGACCTGTTCCAGACGTCCCTCATCCCCCAAAATCGCCGGCATCCCCTCGCTCAGTTCCCAGCAAACCGATATTTCCCTGAGCTTAAGCTGCTGTCTGAAAATCTCGAAGGCCCGACGCAGTATGTCGTTCAGCGACACCGGTTCCAGCTCGCCGGAGGATTTCCGCCCGAACTGACGCATATGGCTGATAATCCGGGTGGCCCGGTCCACGTGGCTGTCGATCTCCTCGGCCAGGGTCGCCAAGATTTCCGGAGAAATTTGCTCGCCCTTGCGGATCTTTTTGATGAAATAGCTGCCGGCGGTCTTGATCACCGAAAGAGGCTGATTGAGCTCGTGGGCCACGCCCGTTGCCATCTCGCCGAGGGTGGCCATCTTGCTCGCCTGAATGAGCTGCTGCTCGGTCTCGAGCCATTGAGTGATGTCATGGGTCGTCACCAGCAGCACCTTTTCCCCGGGGTAATCGGAGGGCGAGATACGCATGCTGAAAAAACGCGCATGCCCGGACTTGTCCACCTGACGGACCTGGTTGATCACCGGATCCTCCAGGATACGCGCTCTGAAATGATTGCGATCCTCCGGATGGAAAAGATCCATGAAGGACAGGTTCCGAATCTCGGATTTAGTGTAGCCGTAAACGTTCATGACCGCATCGTTGCAGTCGATGATGTCCAGGGTTTCCGAATCCAGAACGAAAATGGGGTTGGCGATATTGTTGAAAATGGCATAATACTTCTTCTCGGACAGTTCGAGAGCATGCTGCAGCAGTTTGCGGTAGGTCACATCCAGGCTCATCTCCATGGCCGCTACGATCTTTCCCGCCGCATCCTTGATGGGGGAGGTGCGAACGATCCAGTGCCGGGCGGTGCCGTCCTGCAGGAAGGCGGTCTCCTGGCTGTAGTGGGACAGGCCATCGCTAAAGGTCTTTTCCACGGGGCAGCTCTCGCATTTCTCCTCCCTTCCCTTGTAGGCGCAATAGCAGTAATCTCCCTGCCGGGGGTGGAATTTCTCGGCGAACTGGCGGTTGTAGCGGATCAATCGGTAATCCTGGTCCTGAACCGTAATGATGCAGGGCACCATCTCGAAGAGGCGCTGATAATCGTCCCGCTGCTGGTTCAGCGTCGCCTCCTTTTCACCGATGGTCTTACCCAATAGATTGATGGCATCGGCCAGGTGACCCAATTCCCCGTTGCGGGGGATATCCACCCGCGCCTCGTAATTTCCATTTATCAGCTCTTCGGTACCTGAAATCAGCTTCCGGATCGGCCGACGGATCGTCCTGTTGACCAGGGACAGGAGAATACCGCAGATAATGGCGAAGATAACCAGCGCCAGGAGCCACGCCTCCCACTTGGACCTGACCTCCCAGAGGGGCCAAAGGCTTACGGTGATGAGCAGCGTAAGTCCTACGGCCCCCGCCGCTCGCGGCAGGAAGCTGTGCTTTGTCTTCGTTGAATGTCCCATGGCGGTCCCTCCGAGTCCCGGCCCTGAAGTATACGGAAAATAGCCCAATAATGCCGGCGGGTCAACCAATGCCGCCCACGAGAGCGACAAATCCCTTGTATTGGTACTCTTACCATGATATTGGCGGACATGGCTCTATCATCCGGACATTCTGGAAGTGCGCCGGATCTGGAAAATATTCGAAAATTCATGCGGTTTCAAAAAGGAGGAAATGATCATGACCCCGATGAAGCGGATCCTGCCCCTGTTACTGGTTCTTGTGCTGGCAGCGGTATTACAGGCGGGTTTCATCCAGTCGGAAAAGAAGCAGACACCCTACAGCGCGGCCATCGATTTTACCCGCGCCTATTTCCAGCTCGATCCGTCCATGGCCAACGACATAGCATCAGGGGGGCAGTCGGGGAATCTGAGCGCTCCGGTCGCCGCCTTTCTGCAAAGGACGAAGGGTCAAACGGCTGAACGTGGGTTCGGCCTGGGGATGGCAAGGAGCATGCTCTACGATGTCAAGACCCAGACCGTCCAAACCAGCCCCACCGAGGCGAAGGTGCATCTGACCGCGGACCGCAGGACGGCCATCAACCCGGTCTTTTTCCAGATCGCAAGAATGTTCGATCTGGGTAAAATCTATCCGGTCGATGCGACCCTCCATATGTGCAAGCAAGATGGAAAGTGGAAGGTCCGCCTCCCGGTTTTCGACCTGGCCATGGCGGACAGCAGCTCTGCGAATCAGCGTTAGCCTGGGCAGGGTCTCGGCACCCGTCAATTCCGCAAGGATGGCGCGGGGGGCTGGACCGGCGAGCTCAGTTCCGAGACCCTGCAATCCGGAGCAGCGATGTCAAATGCCATTTCCGATGTTGAGCCCGAAAGCCAGCCCTACGCTCTATCGGGCCGGTCAGGGGCTGTAACAGCCCAATAAGTGCATGAAACCCATTTATCAGCGCCTCAGGAAACGGACGCTTCAACTCTCCTCCCAACTGCCCCCATCTGAATTTCACAGTGACTTTGCCTGGGCCAGTGATCGATCGGCCCACACCCTCGCCAGCCATCATTTGGTATCGCAACTGCAGGAATCCATCGCCGGGATCATCGACGACGATTTGGGCCACGGGCTGCATCATACCCTGAGCGTCACCCTCGATGCCGGCATCCTCATGCTGGTGGAGGGCAAGGCGTCCGGACTGACCGGCCGTCTTCTGGACCGGCAGATGGTCCTCGCCCAATGCGCGGGTCTCCTGCATGACGTCAAACGCAAGGAAGCAGACCATTCCGCATGCGGGGCGAAGTTCGCGGAAACGCTCCTGGCGCCCTATCCCCTCACCCCCTCGGAAATCCATGACATCTGCCTGGCCATCCGAAACCATGAGGCTTTCAAAGCCACAGTGGATGCGGCATCGGATATGGGCCAGCTGGTTTCCGACTGCCTCTATGATGCGGACAAATTCCAATGGGGCCCCCCCAACTTCACCAAGACCCTCTGGGACATGGTGGCCTATTACGATCCCCCCGTGGAAAGCTTTGTGGCTAAATTCCCAGGGGGGATGTCCAGGATCACCCAGATCCGCGCCACCTTCCGAACCTCGACCGGCCGCAAGTACGGTCCCCCCATCATCGATCAGGGGCTTGCCATCGGCAACGAGCTGTATCGCATCATGAAGAACGAGTTCGGGCTGTAGTCCCTAATCCTCCCCGCCGTCTTATTGTCCTTGTCCATTAAAAAAAACGGGGGAGATTCTTTCAAAGAACCTCCCCCGTTACGGTTTTACAGAAGATCAGCGCCGCCTAAGCCCCCACCTCCTCCTTGACGGAGATGGCCATCTTGAAAAGCGCGCTCAGGACCAGAAAACCGACACACCAGACCCCGAGGCTGATCACCAGCTCCGGAACGGTGGGGATGTATTCATGAACATATTCCAGTGGCGAAGGGACAAATCCGCCGGAGATCATGCCCATGCCCTTGTCGATCCAGGTGCCTACAAACACCGCGATGCATGCCACGGCCAGGGCCCCTTCGTGCCTTCGGGTGACGGGATTGATGAGCAAAATGATGCCGGTGAACATCAACCCCATGGAGGCCCACATCCAGGGAACCAGTGCTCCCTTGTCAGAAATCCCGGAGAACAGATAGGTCAGATGCTTCATGTGCTCGGGGATCTGGCTGTAATAGGTGACGAAGACCTCGCAGAAAAAGAAAAACACATTGATGATGATCCCGTAAGTAACAATCTTGGCAAGGGACTGGATCTGCTCCCTGCCTGGATCGAAATCGGAAATCTTCCGAACGAACAGGCACAGCAACACCAGAAAGGCAGGACCGGCGGCAAAGGCCGAGGCGAGAAACCGCGGGGCCAGAATGGCCGTCAGCCAGAAGCCCCTTCCCGGAAGCCCGCAGTACAGGAAGGCCGTAACCGTGTGAATGCTGACGGCCCAGGGGATGGACAGATAAATAAAGGGCTTGACCCATTTGGGAGGGGCCACCCCGTTTCGTTCCGCCTCCAGGACCTGCCAGCCGATGACGATGTTCAGCACCAGGTAGCCGTTCAGGACGATCATGTCCCAGAACAGGATGGAATGGGGCGTGGGGTACAGCAGCACATTGAGGACCCGCATGGGCTGCCCCATGTCCACGAAGATAAACAGCACGCACATGGTAACCGAGGCAACGGCGAGAAATTCGCCGAGAATGGTAATGCGCCCGAACGCCTTGTAGTTGTGCAGATAGTACGGCAGCACCAGCATCACCGCGGAGGCGGCCACACCGACCAGGAAGGTGAACTGGGCGATGTAGAATCCCCATGTGACATCCCGGCTCATGCCGGTGATCCCCAGCCCGAAGCTCAGCTGCTTGAGATAAGTGAGAAAACCGATCCCGATGACCACCAGAAGCGCGGCCATCCACAATTGATATCGTTTATTTCCTTTTAACGTCAGTTCAAGCATGACCACCTCTATACGATGTAATAGATACTCGGTTCGGTTCCCAGGGATTCCTTTCGCCGAATGGTGAAATCGGATTTCAGAAGCGCGCGGACATTCGAGTTCGGATCCTCCAGGTCTCCGAAGGTCAAAATGCCGTTGGAGGCTTCCACGCAGGCCGGCATCTTTCCCACCGCCAGGCGCTCGGCGCAAAAATTACATTTTTCCACGACCCCCTTGCACCGGGTGGGGTAGTCCAGGCTCAGCACCGGAATGAAGGGGCGCGGATCCCTGAAATTGAAGCTCCGCGCACCGAAGGGGCAGGCCGCCATGCAGAATCGGCAACCGATACATCGGTGGTAATCCATCATCACGATCCCGTCCGGCCGCTGGAAGGTCGCCTGCGTGGGGCAGGCCCGAACGCAGGGGGGATTCTTGCAGTGGTTGCAAAGCACCGGATAAGTGGTCTCCTCCGCATGCTCATTCATAAATGCATCCGCCATAAAGGGGAAGGAGTGTTCGAAGTCCTCTCCCCAGATCCACTTGATCTCATGGTTCTTGTCCTGCAGCAGGGTCGGAATGTTGTGCAGGGTATCGCAAGCCTTGATCATGGGTACCAGATCATGGGCGGAGTGTATCTTTCTTGTATCCACCACCATGCCCCAGCGCTTGGCCGTCAGCGCATTCTTGTTCGCCAGCATCTGCGGCGCGGCAACTCCCACGTGCTCGCTGGAAGTAGCCAAGGCTCTGAGAACCGGCTGGGAGCCCAAGGCGATTGCGGACAAGCCGGCTATTTTCAAAAAGCTTCGTCTGCTTCTTTCCATCATTAGCTCTCCTTCGGTTTATCAATATGGCAATCCCAGCAGTAGGGTCTTACCGAGGCATAGTTGTGGCATCTGTCGCAGAATTCGGCCTTGTTGTTATGACAGCCCAGGCACGTGTTGGAAAGGCTCATGGTATAGCGCTTTCCATCGGGGGCGACATAGATACGTTTTCCGTCCCGCACCACTGCATTTCGCCACTCGTTGAGAAGCTGCATATGATTGGCCAACATATACGCCTTCGAGCGGACGCAGGTCTTGGCCGCCTTGGCCTTTGCGGACAAAACCGGATCAGGCCCCGGAGCGGCCTTCCCGAAATTGTCCCAGAACGGGCTTGTCGCGGCGACCAGAAAGACGGCAAGGCCGGCAAGAATAAGCCCTTTATTGTACAGTTTCCTTTTACTCGGCATCTTCATCCTCCATTCCAGGCAACGGTTCCCCGCGCAGATCCGTGGTGCGTTTTATCTCTCCCGGCAGGATCAGGGCATTGCCCACCATTTCGGTCACACCAGTCACTTCCACCTCCGGCACCCAGTACTCCATCAGGGCCGGGAAGGCCGCCCGGTCCACAGCACAGATGCACGAGAGCATATTGACGCCGTACTTTTCGTGCACATGACGGACCGCATTGGCTCGGGGGAAACCGCCAATCATGCGCAGCTCCATATTTTCCCCGGCATTCAACCCGGAGCCACTGCCGCAGCAGAAGGTCTTTTCACGAATGGTGTTAGCCGGCATTTCGAAAAAGTTCCTGCACACGCTCCGGATCACATAACGCGGCTCTTCGAACATCCCCATGCCCCGGGAGGGGTTGCAGGAATCGTGGAAGGTCACCCGCAGGTGATCGTTGCGGCTCGGATCGAGATCCAGTTTGCCGTGCTTGATCAGATCCGCCGTGAACTCCGATATGTGAACCATTTTGGTGGACTTGGCATTGGAGAAGACCGTGCCCGTAATGGGGGAAACCGGGGTTTCGAGGAAGTCCGCGGGACCGTTCATGGTGTCCATGTACTGGTGGATGACCCGCCACATATGACCGCATTCGCCCCCGAGGATCCATTTGACGCCCAGGCGCTTGGCTTCGGCATACATCTTGGCATTGAGCCGCTTCATCATCTCGTGCGAGGTGAAGGAACCGAAGTTGCCGCCCTCGGAGGCGTAAGTGCTCCAGGTGACATCCAGCCCGTATTTCTCTTTCAGGAAATGAAAGAGCATCAGATAGCCCATGCAGGTATAGGTGCCAGGGTCCGCGAAGACATCGCCCGACGGGGTGATGAAGAGAATGTCCGCGCCCTTCTTGTTGTAGTTGGGTGCCATATTGATGCCCGTGATCTCCTCGATGTCGTCCACGAAGAAATCGAGCATGTCCTTGAAGGCGTGCGGCTGGATGCCCAGGTGGTTCCCGGTGCGGTAGCAGTTGGCAACGGGCGTTGCAATCCAGTCGATATTGAGGCCCAACTCGTTCAGAAGCTCACGGGTCAGGAGGGTCACCTCCGCCGTATCGATGCCGTAGGGGCAAAAGACCGAACAGCGCCGGCACTGGGTGCACTGAAAATAGTAGTACCACCACTCCTTGAGCACCGATACGGTGAGCTTGCGCGCCCCCACCATCTTCCCGAGAAGTTTTCCGGCCTTTGTAAACTCGTTCCGGTACACGGATCTGAGCAACTCGGCCCGAAGCACCGGCATGTTCTTGGGGTCCCCGGAGCCGAGAAAGAAGTGGCATTTGTCCGCGCAGGCACCGCAACGGACGCAGATGTCCATGAAAATCCGCAGGGACCGGAACCGTTCCAGACGATCCTTGAGCCCCTTCAAGACGATGTCCTTCCAGTTCTCCGGCAGGAGCCAGTCGTCTTCCATGGGATTCCATTTGCGGGGGTGGGGCATGCCAACATACTCGACGCTCTTGGGATTGGCCGAGTAGCAGTACATCCCCGGACGAATAACGGCCGGGGTATCCATCCAACCGGTTTTGGGTGTCGCGTAATCCAGCCGGGATATGAGTTCCTCCGGTTTGATCAGGTCGTCTGACATTATTTACTCCTTTTCCACTGGCAGTCCAGCTTCCATCATTTTCTCCCTGAATTCTTCCTCGTACTCCTCGTATGTGTGGACCTCAACGGGATAATTCCATGGATTGACGTGGCGGACCGCCCGAGAGTTGCCGG
>CAYOXD010000092.1:0-12979 GCA_964407825.1 uncultured Desulfobacterales bacterium
CAAGTAGAGTCGAGCCGGTGTTATTCGAACCGTATATGTAACTTTTATCGGCATTAATTCCCTGCGCATATGCCCCACCATTGGCATAATATGTGCCATACCACCAGCCATTATATCCATATCCCATTTGGGGAGAAGGTCCAGCAAGGCTAAATGTATAACTGACATCAGCAAAAGCGCTCCCAGTCAAAAATAAAAACAAGACCAAGCAGGTCAACAATACTGTCTTTTTCATAAGCCATTTTCTCCGTGAATGAGGGGGTATCGAAATATGGTAAATTCAATCCACAATTACAAAATCCATTATAAAAAAGTGAGTGCAAAACAAATGCCATAATTAACGAAAATTTATCAACTGTATTTTCAACAGATTACAATTCAAGCCCTCCCCGCACCTACTTAAAATTATGGTGTTTCTTTCCCAAAAGTATGTACTGAATTTCACAATCCACTCCATACTTCACAACAAATTGGCTCAAAAAAGATGCAGCCGGCTGCGGTAGGCCTCGATGACGCGCTCCGGATCATCGGTGATGACGATGTTGTCCCAGATCCAGGCCGGCGCCCGGCCCCGGCGGATCATCTCCTGGATCTGGGCGGCCATGCCGGACCAGAAAGTGCCGCTGCCCTCGGTGTCGAAGAGGATGATGGGGACGGGTTCCAGGATGGACAGCTTCATGTTGCAAAGGGTGATGCCGAGCTCCTCCATGGAGCCAAGGCCCCCCACGTTGAAGATGGGGAAGGAGGCGATCTCGAACCACTTCTGGCGGCTGTGCCGGCAGGTGGACTGGAAGACCTGGCAGAAATCCACCTCCGTTGTCATGGACTGGTCGGTGATCTCCAGGTAGTTGGCCCCCGAGAGGATCCCCCGCTCCCGGGCCAGGGTGTTGGCCTGCTCCATGACGCCGCTGCCGCCGCCCGTGACGATGCCGATGCGCCGTCCCCAGAACCCCACCAGGGCGTCCATGAGCCGTCCCAGGCCCTCGAACCCTTTCTCGGATAGGACCATATTGGAGCCGTAAAAGGCAAAGAGCATGGACTTATGAAAGTCGGCCAGGCGCTCGGGGGCGACAAAATACCCCATGCCGTCGCGCAGGGTATGCTCCATCAGGCGCCGGTTCACCCCAGAGACCCAGAAGGTATCCAGTCCGAAGGCGTGGTATTCGGCCAGGTGGTTGTGGTCCTGCTCGGATAAAAAGGGGCCGTGCTCCTTTGAGGCGTCCATGAAGTAAAGGGCCTTCACGAGCCCATCGGCGGCCAGGTTGATAAGATCCCGGTGTTCGAGAAGGTTCGGGAAATATTTCATCACCACCATACCCGGCCGCCCGTCCAAGGTCTTTCGGAGATTCGCCGTGCCGTACCGGTGTCCGCAATGGCTCCGGACGGAAAAATCGCTCCGGGCGCCCACGCAGGCGGCCGGCGAGACGGGACAGCTCTCCTGCGGCCCGTTGGTAAAGACCCGGGCCTCCCTGACGGGGTCCCCCTGACCGGATCTCACCACCGCCACGGGCCGGTGGAGGTAGTGGCAGGTGCCGGAAGGCTGGCTGTCCAGAAGCTTCTCCAGGTTCCGCATCTCCCGGTAGCTATAGAGTCGCACGCCGTGGGCGGAGGTCCGGGGCGCAGATCTTCGCTCGGTCTTGGGGACCCGGTAGACCTTGGCTGAAATCAGGGGATTTACAATGGGCTGCCCGCTGCCGTTGACGATCTCGAGGTAGATCCGGATCCCCCGGGTCTTGATGGGATCCAGAATGGTGGCCGGCAGATGTTTTCCCAGGGAAAACCCGCTCTGGAGCGCCACGTAATGCTCGTTGAGATACATGGAGCAGGTGGTGATGACCCCCTGGCCCGGCGCCACGATCACGGCGGGAACCGGTTTCTGGATCTGGAACCGGTTCAGCAGTTCCCGGCCGTCATCCTGGAAGAGGATCCGTACGAGGGTTTCCCGGTCCAGCTCGGACTTCAAGGTGCACACCACCTTGTGGGGAGAGATCAGGATGCTCCCGTCACTGGAAATGGTGGTGGAGGCCGGCAGCTTCAGGGTGGAGCGCTCGATGGCCGCCATCACCTCCCCGGAGGTGAGAAGGGCATCGGGGTTGAGATATACCAGGCGGCCGATGGGAAGGCCGGGGGTAAAGACCTCCTTGAGGATCTCAAATCCCGGGTACCCCTGGATCACCGCGGAAGCCGAAAGATCCAGAAGGAGGGTGTTTCCCTCCAGCCGCTCGACGCTGGGCGGCTCTCCCTGGATGCTCACCCCCAGGCGCGCGATTCTTGAGCGCTCGCTGAAGACCAGATGCTCGGCATGATGCTTCAGACGTTCCACGAATGCGTCGGTCAGCTCGAAGGCGGCCTGAAAGCGAACCCCCTGGTGGTTGGATTCTTTTACCTCGCTTATCACCCCGTCCCCGGACTGGAGCAGTCCCCGGAACGAGCGGTTGTCCCATCGTTTTCGACTCATAAGGTTCCCTGATGCTGCGTTAGCTCTTAGCCAATAGCTACCGCCAACGCTATGCCCCTCCATTCTCTGGGGTCGTTGTTGCCTGGTGAACGTCATCTCCCGCGCTTTCGAACCGCCTGGCCCGCACCGCCACCACCTCCGCCGTCGCGCAGACAAGATCCCCCGCGGAAAGCGAGCAGGTGATAAGCGCCTTCCTCTCATGAAATTCCTTGACCTGCGCGCGCAGGACCAGCTCGCAGCCCATGGGGGTGGGCCTGAGGTAGGTAACGTTCAGATTCGCCGTAACGTAGAGGAGGGCGGGCTCCGTGCCCGGTGCCCGGCCCTCGGCATCAAATGCCGCGGCAACGGCGGTGCCGATGCAGTGGCAGTCCATGAGGCTGGCGATGAGCCCGCCATAGACGATGCCCGGATAGGCCGTGTAGTAGGCTTCCGGGGTAAACCGGAAAACCCCCTCCCGGCCGTCCCACTCGGTCCTCACGTGGAGTCCCTGGGCGTTTCGCCTGCCACAGCCATAGCAAATGGCCAGATCCTCCGGATAGTGGTCCTGGATGGCATCCTGTGTCATATCGGTCTTTTCGTTCATAATCCGTTGCCGCGATCCTTGTCCTCGTCCTTGTCCTTTTCGTTGTCGTTGCTCACCGTTCGCTTTCCTTCAAGGCCTGATCAATATCATATATAATATCCTCAACATGCTCAATCCCGACGGACAACCGGATGAGCTCCGGCGTGATGCCGCAGGCCTGCTGCTGCGCAACCGACAGCTGGGAGTGGGTGGTGCTGGCCGGGTGGATGGCCAGGCTCTTTGCGTCCCCCACATTGGCCAGGTGGGAGATGAGCCCCAGGGAGTCGATAAACCTGCCGCCCCGTTCCGCCCCCCCCCGGATGCCGAAGACCACCATGCCGCCGAACCCGTTTTGAAACTGGGCCGAGGCCACGGCATGGGCCGGATCTTCCGGAAGGCCCGGGTAGCGCACCCAGGCGACCGACGGGTGCTGCCGCAGATGCATGGCCACGGCCATGGCGTTCTGGCAGTGCCGCTGCATGCGAAGCGCCAGGGTTTCGATGCCCTGTAAAAAGAGCCAGGCGTTGTCCGGACTGATGCAGGCGCCCAGGTTTCGAAGGGGCACCAGCCGCATCCGCAGGATAAAGGCCAGGTGATTTTGCTCCCCCAGGTCGTGGGCGTACCGGATGCCGTGGTAGGAGGGATCCGGCACGTTGTAAAGGGAAAACCGGGGATTGGTCCAGTCGAACCGGCCGCTGTCCACTACGACGCCGCCGATTCCCGTGCCATGCCCCCCCAGCCACTTGGTCAGGGAATGGACCACGATATCCGCCCCATGGTCAAGGGGCCTGAAGAGATAGGGGGTGGTGAAGGTGGCATCCACCGCAAGGGGCAGGCCGTGACCATGGGCCACCTCCGCGATGGCCTGGATGTCGGCCACATCCAGCACGGGGTTCCCGATGGCCTCGACAAAGACGAGCCGGGTCCTCTCGTTGATGGCCGCGGAGAAGTTGTCGGGGGTCCCCGGATCCACCAGCCGGACCTTGATCCCCAGATCCGGCAGGATGTCCTGGAACATGGTGACCGTGCCGCCGTAAAGGTTACGGGCCGCCACCACCTCATCCCCCTGGCGGCAGACGTTGATCACCGTGTAGAAGATGGCTGAAGTTCCGGAGGCCAGCGCCAAGGCGCCGGCGCCCCCCTCCAGGGCGCTGATACGGTCTTCCAGGATCTCCTGGGTCGGATTCATCAGACGCGTGTAAATATTCCCCCGCTGCTTCAGGGAAAAAAGATCCGCCGCATGCTGTGTGCTCTCGAAGAGATACGAGCTGGTGCGATAGACCGGCACGGCCCGGGAGCGGCTCTCGTCGATGTGAGTGCCCGCGTGGAGCGCCAGGGTTTCAAAATGTTGGGATTTCATGGTGGACCCCCTCTATGGTATAAGTCAGAGGACGGCAGACTGAGTATAGGGGGAAAGCCTACCAGAAATCTTCGCAAGTTCAAGAACGAATTGAAATGTTTAAAATATGCGTATAGAACCCATTCAAACTTCAACAGCACCCTCTCTTCTCGAACAAGGAGACAACCATGGAAGAACCAATTCAGAATTACTGGGAAAAACGCCTGGGCGACCTGAAGCGGGCCCTGGAGAAGAACAATTTCGAGGTCTTCATGGCCAGGGACACGGACGAGGCAAGGGCCGTCGTGGAAAATGACATACTGCCCGGTATCCGGCCGAAAACCCTCTCCTGGGGCGGATCCATGACCTTCGTGGCCACCGGTCTCTATCATTCTCTCAGGGAGGCCCCCGGGTACGAGGTGATCGACACCTTCGACAGGCGCATTCCCAGGGAAGAGATGATGGAGCGCCGCCGCCGGGCGCTGCTGGTGGATCTCTTCCTGACCGGCACCAATGCCGTCACCGAGGCCGGGCACCTGGTCAACCTCGATATGCAGGGCAACCGGGTGGCCGCCATCACCCACGGCCCCCGGCACGTGGTGGTGCTGGTGGGCAGGAACAAGCTGGTGAAAAATCTCGAGGAGGCCATGTACCGGATCAAGAACTACGCGGCGCCCGTCAACACCATGCGCCTGGACATGAAGACCCCCTGCGCCGAAACGGGCCGCTGCCAGGACTGCTCGGCGCCCGATCGCATCTGCAACTCCTGGGTGATCACGGAAAAATCCTGGCCCAAGGGGCGAACCCGGATCGTCCTCATCAACCAGGACCTGGGGTTCTAGGTGCGCCTGGCCTTCTTCGTCAGCGCCCACGGGTTCGGCCACGCGGCCCGCGCCTGCGCGGTCATGTCCGCCATCGCCGGTCTGGACGGAGACTGTGGCTTCGACATCTTTACCCAGGTTCCCCGCTGGTTCTTCGAGGATTCCCTGGCCGCCGATTTCCATCACCACCCGGTCATGACCGACGTGGGGCTGGTCCAAAAATCCCCCCTCCATGCGGATCTGGAAAAAACCCTGGATGCGCTGACCGCCTTTTTGCCCTTTCCGGATACGACCGTCGAGGCGCTGGCCCGGGAGGTGACGGGCAGGGGCTGCAGGGCCGTGGTCTGCGACATCTCCCCCCTGGGGATCGCCGTGGCCGGGGCGGCCGGGCTTCCCTCCATCCTGGTGGAAAATTTCACCTGGGACTGGCTCTACGAGCCCTACGTGGATGCCCATCCCCGGTTCCAGGAGGTTATCGGCACCCTCGGACGGCAGTTTCGATCCGCCACCGTGCATATTCAAACCGATCCGGTCTGCAGCGTCCGGCCCCGGGCGGTCCGGCTCTTTCCCATCAGCCGCCCTGCCCGGACACCGGCCAAGAAAGTACGGGAAGGGCTTGGGATCCCCGAGGGGATGCCCGTGGTGCTTATCTCCATGGGGGGCGTCCCCTCGCGCCTCCAATGCCTGGAACGGCTCGGGGACCGGTCGGACGTATGCTTTATCCTCCCCCACCACATCCCCGACTGCAGGCGCCGGGGCAACCTGATTCAGCTGCCCATGCGCTCCGCGCACTATCACCCGGACCTGGTCGGGGCCGTTACCGCGGTGGTGGGCAAGGTCGGCTACAGCACCCTGGCGGAGGCATGCCACGCCGGCAAGCCCTTCGGCTACATCGCTCGCGCGGGGTTCAGGGAGTCGGATACCCTTGCGGCCTATGCCGACGCCTTTGCCGCGGGCATGCCCATCTCCGAGGCGGCCTTTGAAGACGGCCGGTGGCTGAGGGAATTGGACCGACTTGTGGAAACGCCGCCCCCAAGAGCCCTTCCCAATGCAGCCGGGCAGGCGGCCGCCCTTATACTGGAATGCGCCCGGGGACGGTTGAAGCCCGAGGGTCTCGCCCGAACGACGCCCTGCCCCCCGCGGTTCGACCCCTTCTGCGTGAGAGAGGCCCGGGATATCCGGAACCGGCTCTCGGATGCCTTCGTGCAGGCCCTGGCAGGGGACGATCCGGCGTTGCTGGACCGGGTGGCCCAGGATCTTCTGGGCCGCACCAGCGGTTTTGTCCATCGTCAGTACATCGCCGACCGTCTGGAGCGCTACGGCCGGGTGTTGCGCCGGATCGAACGCCAGGGCCTCACCCATCCCCTGGACCAGGTGATCCCCGTCTGGAATGCCGGGCTCTTTTTCGAATGCCACGAGCTTCTCGAACCGCTCTGGATGAACGCCTCCGGTAATCGGCGGGAGGCCCTCAAGGGACTGATCAAGGCCGCGGGCGTCTATGTCCATCACGACGGCGGCAATCCCACGGCAGCCGAAAGCCTCGCGACCAAGGCCGCGCATCTATTGGAGCGCTATCCAGACGAGTTCTCCTTTATCGGCAACGCCCATGAGCTGCTGGCGGCGCTGCGGGACCCGGCAGGCCCCGCGCCCCGGCTGAAACCACCTGAAAAGAGGTCACAAAAAACATAGTGAAGGCAAAAACCAACAGAAGCAGACGGATTCACAGGAGCCGGGTGTTCGACATCCTCTCGGAGAACATCACCCTGCCCAACGGCGTCACCACCGACATCGATATTCTCCGGCATCCGGGGGCCGCCGCCATCGTCCCCATGGCCGATGACGGAACGCTGGTCTGGCTCCGGCAATACCGGCACGCCGCGGGCGGTTACATCTGGGAGATTCCCGCCGGCACCCTGGACCCGGGCGAGGATCCCCTGGCCTGCGCCCGGCGGGAGCTTACGGAGGAAACCGGCTTTTCAGCGAAGAGCTGGCAACACCTGGGTGAAATCATCCCGGTGCCGGGCTATTCCAGCGAACGGGTTCACCTCTATCTCGCAAGGGATCTCAGGGCGGCCGCCCAGCACCTGGACCGGGACGAGCTGCTGGAGGTGCACCGGATCCCCCTCGACGAAGCCATTGCCATGGTCTTCTCCGGCCAGGTGGTGGACGCGAAGACCATCGCGGCTCTGTTCATGGCCAGCAATTTGCGGTGAGAGGCAGGGGCTGGCAAGAAATCCGCGGCAATGCGCCGATGGCTGAATCCCGGCGGGGTCATTCGCTCGGCCCCGAACTCAGGGACTGGTGAAACCGGCGGTGAAACGCATTGACCGCCGCCATTCTACGCGGATCCAGGACATGCCGGTACAGGGGATCGGAGCGCTGCGCAGGGCAGCCGGTCAGATGGGTCTGGATCCGGGCCAGTGCCTCCACGGATTTGTCGCAGGTGGGATAGCCCTTCTCATCCAGGGGGGGAAGGGGCGCCTCCCAGGAGACGGCGCAGATGTTGTTGATGTCCACCAGCACTGGGGCGCCGGTCCGCGTCAACACGATGTTTCCCACACCGGCCAGGTCCGGAACCAGATGCGCCTCGATGATCATGCGCCGGACAAGGGCGACGAAGCGGACGGCATGATGCTTGACCGCCTGAATCCAGCTTGCAAACGGCTGGTCCGGGGGTTTACTCTGGTGGAGGTCGGCGACGGCCTCCGTCAGATCCCCTTCGCTCAGGTGCCAGGGATCCAGGATCCGGCCCGGGACAAAGGCCTGAAGGCCGCAAAGGAGGATCCCCCGCTCGCCCCCATGATGATATTCCACCACAAACTCCTCGGATCCGGCGATGTATGCGGTGGTTAGGTAGGATTTCAGGATCTGGAAGCGCCGGATATCGTCCATGGCTTCCCGGCAGCTGGAAAACCGGGTCCTGAAGATGCGAAGGACCTTCACCGGCCTCGCCGTCGGGAAGCACCGCTGGCCGTCCCGGACCTGGCCCGTTTGTTCCAGGCGAACGTCCACGGGATCCAAGACCTCCATCACATGGGAGCGGAGCCCTTGACGGTAGTGGCGCCGGAATAAAAAGGCGTTGGGACTCCGGATAAAATTCAGCGCCAGCACGTCGTCATGGGTGATTTGGGATCGATCGCGTATGTCCTGGCCCATGGCGTGAGATTCATCCTTTTTTTGATATTTATACCATTTGGAAACGCATATGTCTCCGGATAAAAAAGCAAAATACGGATGGGCCATGTACGACTGGGCCAACTCGGCCTTTGCAACCACCGTGATGGCCGGATTTTTCCCTGTATTTTTCAAGGCGTTCTGGAGCGCCGGCGTGGATGTGAATATGAGCACCGCCCGCCTGGGACTGGCCAATGCCCTGGCCGGCCTCCTGGTGGCCCTGTCGGCACCGGTGCTGGGCGCCATGGCCGACCAGGGCTCTGCCCGCAAGAAATTCCTGGCCGCTTTCACCTACCTGGGGGTGCTGGCCACCCTGTCCCTGGCGGTGATCGCAAAGGGCCGCTGGGAGATGGCCGTGGCCCTTTATGTGGTGGGAAGTGTCGGTTTTTCCGGTGGGAACGTATTTTACGACGCGCTGCTGCCCCAGGTGGCGGAAAAAGGAGACATGGGACGGGTCTCGAGCCTGGGCTATGCCCTGGGCTATCTGGGCGGCGGCCTCCTTTTCCTTCTCAACGTGCTGATGACCCAGCACCCCGCCTGGTTCTGTTTACCCGACGCGTCCACCGCGGTTCGTCTCTCCTTTGCCACGGTGGCCCTCTGGTGGGGCGGATTTGCCCTGATCACCCTCCATTGGGTCCCGGAGCCCCGCAGGGGCAACCGGCTTCCCCTGGGGGCCTGGCTCACCGGCGGATTCGGACAACTGGCGGCCACCTTTCGGAAAGTCCACACCTTAAAGCCCCTTTGGTTCTTTTTACTGGCCTACTGGTTCTACATCGACGGGGTGAACACCATCATCAGGATGGCGGTGGATTACGGGCTTTCCCTGGGCTTCGGGGTCTCGGATCTTATCACCGCCCTGCTCATCGTGCAGTTCGTGTCTTTTCCGGCCGCCCTGGCCTTCGGCCGCATCGCCGGGCATTGGGGAGAGAGAAGGGCTATTTTCCTTGCCATCGGCCTGTATACGCTGATCACCCTCTGGGGCGTTTTCATGAAACAGCAGGTGGATTTCTTTATCCTCGCCGTCATGGTGGCCCTGGCCCAGGGCGGTATCCAGGCCCTCAGCCGTTCCTATTACGGCCGCCTTATCCCCAAGGGCAGCCCGGCCCAGTTCTTCGGTTTCTATGACATGATGGGGAAGTTTGCCGCCATCATAGGACCGGCCCTGGTGGGTGGCATCGGGCTCCTGGCAAGGCATCTGCTGATGCCCGAGGCTCCCGGTCCGGCGCAAATCGAAGCCGTTTCCCGGCTGGCCTCACGTTGCGGCATCGGATCCATTCTGCTCCTATTCCTTCTGGGCGCGGTGCTGCTGCATCTTCAGGGAAGGGCGGGGCCCAAAAAACAAACCCGCCGCCCGGGGAACCCCGGGCGGCGGGTGTGATCAGGCTGCGGGATCCATCCGCGGTCAGTTCACGTCAATGGATACCGTTGTCTCCTTGTTCAGATTCGGCGCGTATGTCAGTCCGGCGGCGCTGACGCTATCCACCGTAAACTGGACCGCCCCCGTTTTCTTGATATTCCGCTCGGAAAGGGTCAGCATGCCGTTGGCGTCCGTGGTCCCCGAAGACTTGCCGTTTACAACGCCGCTCCAGGAGCCCGAAACACTGGCATCGGGTACCGGGTTCCCGTCCGTGTCGCGGAGTTCGACCGTGACCGCGACGCCGGCCCAATGCCTGGCCGGGACGATGCCGATACCCAGATTATATACGTAAACCGAAGGTTGCGGTGTGCTGCTGCTCACGGTGATCACCATGGTGGCGGTATTCGTTGCACCGGAATTGTCGGTGACGGTGAGGGTGGCATCATAGGTCCCCGGTGTGTCGTAGGTCGTCGATGCCGCAGGCCCCTTGGCCGTCAGCCCGTTTCCAAAATTCCACTGATAGGAGACGATGCTGCCGTCCGGATCACTGGACCCGCTGCCGTCGAACTGAACCGCAAGCGGTGCCGTCCCCTCGGTCTGATCCGCCGTTATCCGGGCGACAGGGGCTTGATTCACCAGCTGGGTGACGGAAATGGAATTCTGGGTCACGGTGTTGAGGCTGGAATCATAGGTGTAGGCGGGCGCCGACACATTGGTAATGCTGAAGGTAACCGTGCCGCTGCTGGCCGGAACGTCAGGGGAAAGGAAAGAGACGTTTCCGTTGGCATCGGTCAGGCCGGTGGCCTGCCCGCTGACAAGACCGCTCCACTGGCCCGTCACCGTTGCATTGGCAACAGGCGTATAGTTCAAATTATCGATACTGACGATCGCCTTGGCATTCCGGGTCTGGGAGACCGACTGAAGACTCATCTGGATGGCTTTCACCAGAAGTACCTTGGAGGGATCGGGCGATACACTGATGGTCAGCCAGTATTCGTTGGTGGCGCCCTTGTTATCGGTCACCGTGAGGGTGGCGTCATAGGTGCCCGCCGAAATGTAGGTATGGGACACCGTCACGCCCGAGCCGCCCCCGCCGTCACCAAAATCCCAGCTGTAGGAGGCAATGGTACCGTCCGGGTCATAGGAACCGCTGGCGTCGAAGGAAACCGTCAGCGGTGCGACGCCCGATACCGGTGTGGCCTGCGCCTGGGCGACGGGGATGGCGTTGGTACCTCCGACAGCGTAGTCGACGGAGGCATAGAGCTGCTGGTTGTCACCGGACAGGGGCGTTGCCGTGCAGGCCTTCTCCGTGTTGTCCGCCGAAAGATCGATGAGGTGGAAATCCTTCACCGTGACGGGCGAGCCGGAGACCGTGTCCTTCACGCCCAGAAAATAGCGCTGCAAATCGCCCGAAGGGACGATATCCGAAAAGTCAAAAACAAAGGTGGCGTCACAGGCCGTGGTGGTCCCATCGAAGGCATAGGGGCCGCCCTGGCCATAGATCATGTCGGGCACCCAGGTCTGGCTGGGCGTGGACTGGGTGGGGTCGGCCACGCCGAGGGTCATCTGCAGCTGATTGCGCTGGGCCTCGTTCAGGGTGAATTCGGCCAGGAGGGTCGGCTGGTACGCGCTTTTCGCCGTTACCCAGTAGGCCCTGGCGGGGGTCCACCCGTCAATGCGGCCGGTGGACGGCCCGCCGCTGACGGCCGAGGGATTTTTCAGGGCATCGTAGGCCATCCATACGTATCCGCCCTCTCCCCAACCGGTCCCCCAGGAATTGGCAATCCTGAAGGCGCCCTTCTCGCCGGGATCCACCTTGCCGTTCTTGTTGATGTCCACCCAAATATTGTCATTGTATCCAACGACCGTCATGGCATGATAGCCGCTGGTGCCGTTCACCCAATAGCAGACCTTCTTTCCCACGTATGCGTCATCTGCGTTGGTGGAGGGATCATCGCTGATCGTCGTATACTGCCAGGAGTAGATGTAGGTGGGGATGTTGAGAACATACCCGTTGACCAGCAACTGCTTGACCTCCTGGATGCCCGAATCCTGGTCCGTGTTGGCCACGTACCCTTCCTTATCGAATCTCCGGTAGATGGCGGCCTTCCAGACGGCGGGGTTCAGACACCAGGCACGGTAGTTGCTGTCGTAGGGAAATTCGGCCCAGGTGGCAACCCCGTTTTTGATGCCGATATCGTAGGCCCAATAGTACCACACGCCGTTGTTGCCGCCGCCGTTTAGCATGTTGTAGGTCCATTTGGGGCTCAGCTGACAGGCGGTCCCCCCGTTTTTCGCGTCGATATCGTTCGCCATGGCGTACATGTAGGTCATGGCATAGTAAGTGCCGGAAAACGCCCCGCAGGAGTTGAGAGACCCCTGGGAACGGATGGGGGGGAAATATTTGAGGGTGCTGTTGTCAACGGCGTCTGGAAGGCTTGATGCCGGAACCGTTGAGACCGTGGAGGTGGTGGTGGTCTGGGTCTGGGGACTCACAGTGGTTTGGCTGCCACTAATGGCACCGACGATTTCCTTTCCGGTGGGCACCACGGTAAGGTCCTTCTGGGTCCATTTTCTGCGGCCGTGCCGCATCCGATGCCGGTTGATGCGCCTGAGCCCCAACCGGTTCATCCTGACCGTTCTAACGCGCAGCAGGTGCCGGTTCTGCCACTTCAATTCCTTGGGGGTCAGTGCGGGCAACCCCGTGGGATGGATGCCGTTTTCAAAGGCATTTGTTTTTTCGGTGTTGATGGACTGCTTTGAAAAGGCCTGGGAACCGGTGAAAAATCCCAGCACAAGGACCGTTAGGCCGATCATCCATAGCCTGGCATAGGCGTTGCCCGCTCGTTTCATTGAATAAATCTCCTCTTGCGTTGCTCTGAATTGACGATTCTGTGCCCGAAAAAATCTGGCGCAAGCCGATCCTCCGGATAGGATATTGATCGACCGCACGCGCAGTTCCCTTCAGAGCAAGGGGCATACCAGGGAGAAATATCCGGTGGCACCTCCACCGGCAATCCGTGGTTATTATTTGACAAGACCACGAAATTAATTTTTTTTAGGACGGAGCGGACGGGCGGAACCAATTCAGGAGCGGCCCCCATCTGTATGTTATTTCATACGAAGGTGTATCTTCCTGCGGGATGTCGCCCCAGGTGAATTTGTTCTAACAGCACTGAACAGCCTTTCGCAGCCTTGCCCTTGCCCTTGCCCTTGCCCTTGCCCTTGCCCTTGCCCTTGCCCTTGCCCTTGTCGTTGTCGTTGTCGT
>CAYOXD010000093.1:0-12964 GCA_964407825.1 uncultured Desulfobacterales bacterium
TCGTAATCGTAATCGTTGCCCCTGCCCCTGCCCTTGCCATTATCGTTGTCGAAATCATCTACAGCTTTCGATTTCGATATCGATCCCAATCCAAAATGCCGCCTATTTCCCCCGGATCTTTTCCTGAGCGGCCTTCAGGGTACGGCTCAATAGGTCGATATCCACCGGCTTCTGGAGATAGGCGAAGGCACCCAGGTTCATGCAGGTTTCCCGGTCCGCCTCGGAGCCGTGACCGGTGAGGATGATGACTTCGATGTGAGGACGCGTCGCCTTGACACGTTTCAACACCTCGATGCCGTCGATGCCGGGCATCTTCAGATCCAGAATCATGACATCCGGCTCGTCCTCGTCGATCAGGCAGAGGGCCGACTCCCCGTCGTAGGCTACGGCGGAGCCTACATCCCGCAAGGTCAGACGCTCGGACAGCGTCTGAACGAATTCGCGCTCGTCATCCACCAGGAGCACCCGGGAGGGAGCCTCGAAATCGAATCGGCGATAGATATCCGCCTGGTGATAGCCCTCACCGACCCGGGTTATCACCGATGTGACGCCGCTCACGGCGCCGGCGATGGCCTTGAGCTCTTCCTCCAGCCGGCTGAGCAGCAAGACGTTCCTGTTGATGGTGAGGATGACCCCTCCGTTATCCGCAGAAACCGCCACGCAGTGGCCCTCCTTGCCGAGGGCGGCCTCCACCCTGGCGGAAAGGAGAAAGTCCGCGGCGGCACGACGCGAGTCGGTGCCGGGACGTAAAACCGCCTTTTCCAGGTTCCCGGTGATGAGATCCACGGCCGCCTCCGGTTCGGTGCGGTTCATGGGAATCACCATGTCATAGAGTGCGGCCTTCCACGGATCGTCCTCGGCCAGGAGGGTGTGGACCCAGGCGGCGCAGTCCTCATCATACCGGTGTATGCGTTTGAGGGCCTCCGGCCCCGTGAGGCCCGCCGTTCTCATGGCCAGCTCCTCCCGATGGGCCGTATCTGCGATGAGGCAGACCCTCAGTACATGGCTTACGCCGGCAGGAATCAGATGGCTGCAAAAACCGTGAAGAATGAAGTTCTCCTCGGAGAGCAGTTCCGCCGCGGCCAGCTTGAGGCCGGCGACGGAACGTTCCTTTTCGAGGGTGAAGCGATTGAACACCGACACCTTGGACGAAAAGGCCCGGGAAATCCTGTGCGCCGGGATGCCTGATGTCGCGCCGGCCCGCTCCACCAGATCAGGGTCCCGATAGACCCGGTGACCGGTGGCCGTACCGAGGGCTTCCACCACCGTCGCCTCGTTGCAGAAGATGCCGTTGAAAATCGTGACAGCGGACATGTTGATTCCCCCTTTGCTCCTGGTGGCTCAAGCCTTTCGTTTCCGTTGAAATCGCTCCCTCAGGGACGGCTTTTCCTCCGGCTGCAGGACAATTTGCTGGACGGTCTGGAGCGGGCAGCAGGTCTCGATTCCGTCGCGGTGGGTCTCTTCGTGAATCCCCTCGATAGCTTTTTCCATGGTCGGGAAGATGTGCGCCCTCCCGATCTTCTCCTTCAGGTGGGTCCGTTTCAGCACCGCCATGACCGATTCGTTAACACCTGAGAGGGAGATGCCCACCCCGGCGCTGCGGACCCGGTCGATGAGAAGCGAGAGGGTTTCCTCACCCGAGGCGTCGATGTCGTTAATGCCGTTGGAGACGATGATGATGTGTTTGAGTTCCTTTTTCTTCAGCATGAACTCCGTGATCTGGTCCTCCAGATAGTTGGCGTTGGCAAAGATCAGCGGGCCGTCAAATCGAACCATGGCGATGTAGGCGCACTCCTGAAGACCGTGGGTGGTGGCGCACCGGAGGGATTCGTCGTGGGTGCGGGCCAGGGAGGCGACCTTGGGGCGCATGCTCTTGTAGAGAAACACGGAGACGGTCAGCAGCACCCCCACCATGATACCCCTGTCCAGGTGCGGCGCAAACACCAGGGTGGCGATGAAGGACACGATGGAGATAACGCCGTCATACCACTGGGCGTTCCAGGCGTGCACAAAGCCCGATATATTCACCAAACCGATGACCGCCATCATGATGACCGCCGCCAGCACGGCCTGGGGCAGATAGTAGAGAAGGGGCGTGAAAAAAAGCAGCACGATAATGACCGCCATGCTGGTAAAGACGCTGGACAGCCCAGTGACGGCGCCGGCCTGGAAGTTGACCGCGGAGCGGGAAAAGGATCCCGAGGTGGGATAGCTCTTTCCCACGGCGCCCAGCAGATTGGCAAGCCCCTGTCCGATCAGCTCCTGGTTGGGATCCAGGCGTTGACCGCTCTTGGCGGCCATGGCCTTGGCAATGGAAATGGCCTCCATGAACCCCAGAAGAGAAATGATGACCGCATAGGGAAAGAGATGCTCCATCGCCCTGAGATCGATGACCGGAATGCCCAGGGCGGGCAGCCCCTTGGGAATGGCGCCCACAACGGCCCCGCCGCCGCTTAGTCGCAGGGCCGCCGGATCGAGTCGGCGATTTCCCACAACGAGACGCCAGATCCGGCCGTCATGGGAATTGCCGACGCCGGAGGGGTCTTTCGGTACGAATCGCAGGGCGCCATCGGGCCCCGGAATCCCGGTGAAGAGCAGCCTCCTGAGGGCCTCACGGCACACATGGGACTCAGTCTTGAGGTCTTCCATCCGGATGGCGATCACCTGGGCATCGTGTTCGGTCTTGATCCTTCCCAGGACATCGTTTTTCCCAGCCATTTCTTCCATGGCGGTGGCATTCTCGGCCCTGAGGACCGCCAATTTCGGAACACCCGCCTCGGCCGCGTTGAACCGCTCGATCAACTGCCGGGCCTTGTCCGACTCGATCCGGGAGATATTCACGGTGGCATCGTGGTGGAAACCGGTCCCCCAGGAGATGAGGGTCGTCACGGCGACGGCCACGAGCACATTGGGGATTTTCAGCGAAATCCGTTTCAACCCGTACATGATGCCAAAGGCCAGGACCCCCATGCCCAGCGTCGGCCAGTGGGTATAATGCAGGGCGCTCTGGATCACCCCCGCCACGGTCTCGTAGTGATGTTCGGCACTGTCCACCGACACCCCGAAGAGTTTCGGGAGCTGGGAGGAGGCGATGATCAGGGCGGCCGCATTGGTGAAGCCGTTGACCACCGGGTGGCTCAAAAAGTTCACCACCAGGCCCAGGCGAAGCGCTCCGAGAAGGAACTGGAAGGCACCCACCATGAGCGCCAGCAACACCGCATAGGACACATAGCTGCTGCTGCCGGCGGTGGCCAGGGGGGCCAGGGAGGCCGAGGTCATCAGCGAAACGATCGCCACGGGACCTGTGGCCAACTGCCGGCTGGAGCCGAAAAGGGCAGCCACCATGGGCGGCAAAAAGGAGGCGTAGAGCCCGTAATAGGCCGGAAGGCCTGCCAGCTGCGCATAGGCCATGGACTGGGGAATCAGCACCAGGGCTACCGTCAACCCGGAGAGGGCGTCGGTGCGCAGGCAGGAGACATTGTAGGTCTTGAACCAGCGGATAAAGGGAAAAATTCGTTCGATCATCGTGCGTGGCTCCTGGCGCTTATGCGCATGCAAGCATCTTACGGCCACTGGCAACCAGTTCGGTGACCAGGGTGGCCGCCTGGTAGAGGTTGTACGTGTTGAGCCGGACCACCCCGTCCACCATCGTGAAAACGATCAGGGCCGTCTTCCGGGTGGCCGACTCGATGATGGAGCCGTCCCTGATGCCTGTGAGGATCGCCCTTTCGAAGATATCCACCAGGCAGTTGTAAATCTCTTCCAGCAGCTTCCGGCATACGGGGTTGACCTGGGCAAGCTCGTGGGGATAGTTCCAGTGCAGCAGCCGGAACCGGAACTCGTGGATGCCGGCCTGATAGAGGTAGAACTCAATCACCCCCTCCATCATGGCAAGCCCCGTGGGAAAGCTCTTCTCCCGGAAATAGATGTCGAACTCGGTCACCATGGACCGCTTCACATCCTCCAGGACCGCCAGAAAAAGATCCTCCTTTGTCTTGAAATGATAGAAAACCGTCCCCGTGGCCGTATGGGTCATCCTTGCCAGCTCGGCCATGGAGGTATCCCTGAACCCCCTGGTGGCGAAAAGAAAGGTGGCCGCCTCCAGAAGTGCCTGTTTCTTGCGCATGGATCCCCCCCTTAAACTGCCTGAGTGCTCAGTCAGTTTTATCGTGATTCATAGGCGGTCGTCAAGCATTATTTGAGGTCCCGAACCAATTGACAGCCAAGCTTCAAATGTGTGACAATACATCATCCAGCCACCGGAGAGAACCGCCCATGAAAATCCGAATCGAAAAACCCCTGCTCAAATCCCTGGCCATGATGGCCTCGGTGATCGAGGCCCGCGATGCATACACCGGCGGCCACCTGTACCGGGTATCCCAGTACTGCCGCTACCTGGCCGAGGCGGCCGGGTTGCCCCGGAACATGGTCTTTCTGGCCCGCCTGGGGGGCTTTCTGCACGACATCGGCAAGGTGGGAATCCCTGACGGCATCCTGGGGAAGCGAGGGGCACTCAGCCTTTCTGAATTCGAAATCATAAAGACCCATCCGGGAATCGGCGCCTCCCTCGTCCAGGTACACCCCTTGGGGGAGCTGGCCCTGCTGGCCATTCACCAGCACCACGAGTGGGTCAACGGCATGGGCTATCCGGATTGTCTGCAGGGCGATGAGATTTCCGTCTATGCCAAAATCGTCAGCATCGCCGATGCCTTCGACGCCCTCACCAGCACGCGGCCCTACCGCCTCGAAACCTCTCCGGACCCGGCGGTGGCGACCCTTCTTTTGGAACGGGGCACGCAGTTCGACCCCTCCCTTCTGGATGCATTCGTCAAGATGGTGCAACGGGGGGCCTTGACGCCGGTGGTGGGCCATAGCGAGCCGGGCCGACCCATGGTGGCCTGCCCGAACTGTGGGCCCGTGATCCCCGTCGACGCCGAAACGGCCGACGGCGGCACCATCTTTTGCCGGGTCTGCGGTAGCCGCCATCTGCTGCACCGAAAGGGGGATACCTTCGAGGCCGAGCCCACCGATGAAAAGGGGTCGGCAGAGCAGCTCAAACCCCGTCCCGAAATGAACGCCTTGGAAACGCTGGTGTCCGACGCCCCCCGATCGGTCAAACTATAGGCTTTTGCTCAGAGAATTCACACATCCCAGTACACCAGGGCGGAACGGGTCTCCCGGGGCCAGACGTATTGACCCGCCTTGCGCTTCAGCCCCCCGGCGAGAAGGGCACTCAAAAATTCGTCGTGGGCCGTACTGTCCTGAACGAGCAGCCGGGTCTTCACCTCCGTTAAGGCCTCCGCCAGGGTGTCGTGACGCCACGGGTGCCACAGCTCGCTCTCCATGAGCACGTTGGGCAAGAGTCCCATCTGGAGCAGGGCGTTGAAAGCCACCTGGAAATTCGGGCTGTCATAGGGCTGCCCCAGAATGCGCAGGGAGGCCTGGGCCATGATGGAATCGGCCAGGGGCGCCCGTATGAGGAGAAAACAGCGCCTCCTGGTCACGGCGATCATCTTCTCCACAAAGGCTTTGAAATCGCGACACCCGTACATGGAGTGGGAGGCGAAGCTGAAATCGTGCGGGGCGATATCCAGGTCGGGCCACTGCCCGGTATTCTGGGTCACGTTCTCGATACCGGCCGCCAATATGTTCTCCAGCAGCACCTCCCCCATGGCCGCCGAGGGCTCAACGGCCGTAATGCCGGCCGCGTATGTTGCCAGGAGCACCGTCCAGGCGCCGGTCCCGGCGCCGATGTCGATGAGGGTGGCGCCCGGGGTCCCCTGCAGGGTCTTGATCATGAAATTCCGGCTGGAATCCGGTGTGGACCAGCGTTTTTTTACCTTCTCATTGAACTTCCGGGCCCGGTCCTTCCAGGCATCCGCGCCCTTTTTACGGCGATGGGTGTCTTGCCACCACCGGCTCTGAAGGTCCGCCAGCTGCTCCCACAGCGCCAGCCAATCCGTGATTCTCTGCATATGCCGTCTCCCCTTGCGGTACGGGTGATCCGTTCACCGGGAATTGCCGGTCCGGGCAGAACACAATTGACAAAAAAATTCAATTTTGTATTGTCGACAAACAATTTTGTCTTTTTTTGTCTTCCAACCGTTCCTGGGCCCCCCTCCATTTTTTTATTTTTAATTAATATTATCAGGCAATTTACCTTTTTGTCAATAACAGTGGCATACCGTTTGCTGTAACAGGGCGGAAACAATTCATTCGCAACTGTTTTACAAAAAGGAGAGCGTTCAGATGAAAAAGATTGAAGCGATCATTAAGCCCTTCCAACTGGACAACGTCAAGGATGCCCTCAACGAACTCGGCATCAAGGGGATGACCGTCAGTGAGGTGCGGGGGTACGGGCGGCAGCGCGGACACAAGGAGATCTATCGCGGAGCGGAGTACCAGACTGAATTTTTACCCAAGATCAAGATCGAAATCGTTATCGATGCCGCCATGACGGAAAAGGTGGTGGAGGAGATCAGAAAGAGCGCCAACACCGGCAAGGTCGGAGACGGCAAGATTTTCGTAACCCCCATCGAATCGGCCATCCGTATCCGGACCGGTGAAAGGGGAAAGGACGCAGTTTAAACCACTGGAGATACTTTCGATGAAAAAAAAATCCATGTTATTCGGTCTTACGATGTTTTCCCTGGCCGGCGCCTCTGCGGCCCTGGCGGCAGATCCAGCGCCAACCGCCATCAGCAACAAGGCGGCCATCGACCTCGTTCAAACCCATGCCAACTACGTTTGGACACTGGTGGCGGCGGCCCTGGTCTTTTTCATGCAGGCCGGCTTTGCCATGGTGGAGGCCGGCTTCACTCGTGCTAAAAACGCCGTGAACATCATGATGAAGAACCTGATGGATTTTTGCATGGGCTCCATCGCCTTTTGGGCCGTCGGCTTCGGCATCATGTTTGGTGCCTCGGAAACCGGATGGTTCGGCACCAGCGGGTTTTTCCTCAGTGACTTCACCCCCGGCGGGGATCCCTGGGTCCTGGCCTTTTGGATGTTTCAGGTCGTTTTTTGCGCCACGGCCGCCACCATCGTCTCCGGGGCCATGGCCGAGCGCACCAATTTTATCTGCTATATGATTTACAGCGCCCTTATCAGCGCCGTGATCTATCCGGTGTTCGGCTCCTGGGCCTGGGGCAGCCTCTTTCACGGCGGTGGATGGCTGGAGAAGTTGGGCTTTATCGACTTTGCCGGCTCCACCGTAGTGCACTCGGTGGGTGGATGGGCCGCCCTGGCCGGCGCCATCGTGCTGGGTCCCCGTCTCGGCAAGTTCGGAAAGGACGGCAAGGCACGGCCCATCCTGGGCCACAACATCCCCCTGGCGTCCCTCGGTGTTTTCATCCTGTGGCTGGGCTGGTTCGGATTCAACCCGGGCTCCACCACCACGGCGGATAAGAGCATCGCCATGATCTTTGTGAACACGAACCTGGCGGCCGCCGCGGGCGGCATCCTGGCCATGATTGTCTCCTGGATCAAATTCGGAAAACCCGAGGTGGGCATGACCCTGAACGGTGCCCTGGCCGGGCTGGTGGCTATCACGGCCGGCTGCAACAACGTCTCCCCCACCAGCGCCGTCATCATCGGCGCCATTGCCGGCACCGTTGTCGTCTTCTCGGTCCTTTTCATCGAGAGGATAAAGATCGACGATCCGGTGGGCGCCGTCTCCGTCCATGGCGTCTGCGGCGCCGTCGGCACCCTGTGCGCCGGAATCTTCAATATCGGCGGGACCAGCCTGTCCATGATCGGCGTGCAGGCCCTGGGGATCGCCGCCGCCTTCCTGTGGACCTTCCCCACCGCCTATGGCCTCTTTGTCATTCTGGACAAGGTCCTGGGATTGCGGGTATCGCGGGAGGAGGAAATCGAGGGGCTCGATCACGCGGAACACGGCGGCGTGGCTTACCCGGACTTCGGTCCGTCGACCCAGGGAGGCCTTCAGCTCGGCTGAACGTCCCCGCCCCTGAATGGGGGAAAATGGAAAATTGGAAACACTGGCGTAAACCCGGGAGGGGCCGGTGCCTCTCCCGGGCACGTTTTTGCCCAACTAGCAGTACTTGTCAATTGTTCTAATCATTACCCACGAGAGGAGAAAAAAAGAGATGAAACAGATGACTATCTTGGCAACGGCAATGGCACTACTGATGACACTGGCGGCTGCGCCCGCGATGGCGGCGGATGCAACGCTCTCCATGGACGTGAAATCAGCCTATGTCTGGCGCGGTATAACCGTCAACAACACCGCCGTTATCCAACCCAGCATCGATGTGTCGGCCAAGAACGGCTTCGGGCTCAACGTCTGGGGCAACTATGACATCGGCGATATGAATAACACCTTTAGAGGAAATGACTTCTCGGAGGTCGATCTGACTGCTTACTACAATAAGAGCATCGGCTGGCTGAATCTGGGCGGCGGCATCATCGATTACCTATTTCCCAACACCACCACCCCCAGCACAACCGAGCTCTACCTGAGCGTCGGGGTGCCCATTGCGTGGGGACTCTCGACGAGCCTCACCGGCTATTACGACATCGGCCAATTGAAATCCCTGGACTATACCCAGCTGAGCCTGAACTATTCCCACAACTTCACCGACAAGCTGAGCGTCAGCGCCGGCGCCTCCGCCGGCTACGCCTCGGACAGCTTTGCCAAGGCGGCCGGAGGAAAGGACGGCGGTCTGTTCGATTACAACCTTTCCCTCTCTACGGGGTACCAGATTACAAAGGCCTGGAGCGTATCGGCCAACGTCGCCTATGTAAACTCCTTTGACCAGGACCATCTCAAGGACAAAAGCAGGGGTGGGACGCTCGACACCCACACCATCGTGGGCGCGAACGTTACCTACTCCTTCTAAGCAATTCCCTCCCATGCACTTCTCGACGGGCACACCCGGCGGCCTCGGCGTCATCGCGCACGACGCCGGAAAGGCGTGACACGACACGCCAGCCAGGCGTGCCCCGAGAGAAGGCATGCGGGTAGACAGGATTTATTACAAAAATGTATTTTAAATCAGTGAATTATGACAAAATTGTCGGCCCGTTTTTCGTCCGATCTTAATTCATGATTATGTTTTTTTACCTATATAACTGGATGTTTGCAACACAACACGCATTGGCACGAACGTTGCTTTTATCCCATGCTGGGCAAGCATCATATGAACTTCAAGACACCACAAATCCCTAATGGAGGTATCAAGATGAAGCGGCTTCTCTTTTTGCTGACAACGGCGTTGATCAGCGCCCCGTCCGTGGCCTTTGCCCAGGACAAGATAAATTCCGGAGACACGGCCTGGATGATCGCCGCCACCGCGCTGGTCATGGTGATGACCCCCGCGGGGCTGGCGCTCTTTTACGGCGGCATGTCCCGCCAGAAAAATCTTCTCAACACTTTCGGCATGACCTACGCCGCCTACTGCCTGGCCAGCGTGGTCTGGATGCTCTGGGGCTACCCCCTGGCATTCGGAGACGACTGCAGCGGCATCATCGGCAGTCTCGCCCATGTTTTCATGAACGGCATCCTGCCCAGTTCTGTCAGCGGATCCATCCCGACATACATTTTTGCAGTTTTTCAGTTGACCTTCGCCGCCATCACCGTGGCCCTGGTTCTCGGCTCCATCGTGGACCGGCTGAAATTCTCCTCATGGCTGATCTTTACGGTGCTCTGGGTCACCGTGGTATACTGCCCCATCGCGCACTGGGTGTGGGGCGGCGGATGGCTCGCGAAGCTCGGCGCCCTGGATTTCGCCGGCGGAACCGTGGTGCATATCAATGCCGGTGTGGCGGGCCTCATCTTCTGCCTGTTCCTGGGAAAGCGCATCGGTTATGGGAAGGAGCCCATGTTCCCCTCCAGCGTCACCCTGACGGCTCTGGGATCGGCCCTGCTCTGGTTCGGCTGGTTCGGGTTCAACGCCGGCAGTGAACTGGCGGCGGATGGCATTGCCTGCTCGGCCTTCCTCGTCACCAATACCGCGGCGGCCACGGCGGCCATGGCCTGGATGTTCATGGAGTGGTTGGTGGAAAAGAAGCCTACGATCCTCGGTATCGCGTCCGGCGCGGTGGCAGGGCTGGTTGCCATCACGCCAGCCTCCGGTTTCGTGGATATGAAGGCCTCGCTCGTGATCGGGCTCGGGGCAGGCGTCCTAGGCTTCGTCTGCGTAGCCTGGCTCAAGAAGAAGCTGGGCTACGACGATTCCCTCGATGCCTTCGGCGTGCATGCCATGTGCGGCATGTGGGGCGCCGTCGCCACCGGCATCTTTGCCAACCCCGCCATCAACCCGGCCGGGACCGGTCTGCTCTACGGCAATCCAAAGCAGGTCATCATTCAAATTGTCGCAGTCCTTGCCACGATCAGTTATGCCGCAATCGCCACAGTGGTGGTCATTCTGATCACCAAGGTATTGACCGGTGGTATTCGGGTAAACCGGGAAGAGGAAATCAAGGGGCTTGACAGCGAACTCCACGGCGAGCGCGCCTTTGAGCTCCATACCGCTGCCGGTTGAGCGACGCCGTAGCACATTTAACGAGAGCCGCCCATGCTCCCTTGGGCGGCTCTCAGGCTCGGCTCATTTTCCATGCAACAGTCGGCAGGCCTGGCTTTCCGGAGCGGAGGTCAACACACCGCCCAGAAGCAGCAGCGGCGCCGCAAAGAAAAACCCGAATACCGGCAGCAGGATCCCCCCCACCACCGCCAGCAACATGCTGAAAGCCAAAACAATAATCCCCAGCATTCTGCTGGAGATCCTCTCATTGATGCAGTCTGATGAATTCATAGGGCATCTCCTTTGGAGTTGATTGCGTTCCCGGAGTTCACTCCTCTTATGCCACAAAGTGTTAGATTGCATTACCGGTTTGTCAAGAGCCGGTCGAATGCCCTGCGCTTGGGGGGGGATGTTTTCGCGATGGACAAGCCTGTCCGCAGCCCTTATAGTTTCACGAAGACGGCACTCTTTTGTATCATGCCGCGCCAGATCCCTTGTCACCGGAAACTGACGGATTCGGGGGCACCCCATGACGGTTTGGATCGTAACGGGCATACTGCTGCTCACCCTTTACCTTCTAGTATCCGAAAGGATGCCGGTGGGCCTCACGGGCCTGGGCATCATGGTCCTGCTGACGATCGCGCACATCTCGACACCGGTCGAGGCAGTGGCGGGTCTGGCCAATCCTGCGGTGATCACGGTAGGCGCCATGTTCGTCATCAGCAGGGGCATGATGCGCACCGACGCGGTGGCCCTTATCGGCCGCAGGATCATCCAACTGGCAGGGGGCAATCTTCGCCTCGCCCTGGTGATCTTTCTTTTGACCGTCGCCGTTGCCTCGGCATTCGTCAACAACACGCCGGTGGTGGTTCTCTTTATTCCGGTGGTGATGACCATGTGCTGCGAGTTGGGCTTCAGCCCTTCGAAATTCCTGATCCCCATCTCGTACGCGTCCATCCTCTCGGGCACCTGTACGCTGATCGGCACCTCCACCAACATCATCGTCAGCGATCTGAGCGCTCAGTACGGTTATGGCGCCATCGGCATGTTCGAGCTGTCCAGGCTGGGGATCCCCCTCTCCCTGGCGGGCCTTGTCCTTTTGCTGGTCACGGCGCCCCGGTGGATGCCCTCCCTGGCCAATCCCGTCTGCCTGATCCAGAACACCGCCCACCGTCGCTACCTGGCGGAACTCAGGATCCCGCGGAAAAGCAATCTCGTCGGCAGGGAGCCGGCCGGGGTCTTCTCGGTGCGGCATCCGGAAATGGAGGTTCTCGAACTAATCCGTTACTCCCATATCTATCACCCGCCCCGGGATCCGGTCGAGATCGCACCGGACGATCTGCTCCTGGTGAAGGGATCCCTCAACGACCTGGTAGCGGTCCTTCACCATGAGGAGGTGGAGCTTCCCCTCTCGGAAAAGGGCCTGTCCTTCAACACCGGCAGGGAAGAAACCGTGGTGGTGGAACTGATCATCACCCCCCAGTCGGATCTGTTGGGGCAGCGGCTCCTGGAAACAAAGCTGATGCGGAACCCGGACGTCAACGTGATCGCCATCAAGCGGAGCAACCTCCACTTCACGGAGCGTCAGCTCCACGACGTGCGCCTGAGGGTAGGCGATATCCTCCTGGTGTGGTCCTATGCCAGCAAGCTCGAGCATATCCGGGCCGAACAGGATCACATTCTCATAGAAGCTGTCCATGAGGAAATCGTTCACAGGCGAAAGACCTGGCTGTCCATGGCCATCTTTACCGGCATGGTCGCGGCTGCCGCCTCCGGGTGGGCCGATATCATGATTTGCGCCCTCGGGGCCGCCTTTCTGATGATCGTGACCGGTTGCCTGCAGATGCGGGACGCCTACCGGGCCCTCCAGGGCGATGTACTGCTGCTGATAGCCGGTACCATCGCACTGGGCGCGGCCATGGATAAAACGGGCACGAGCCGGGTTTACGCCGAAGCCTTCCTGAAGCTCCTGTCCGGCCTCTCGCCCAGCCAGGTTCTGGGAGGGGTAATTCTCATGACCAGCGTCAGCACCCAGGTCCTCAGCAACAACGCCACGGCCGTTCTCGTGCTTCCCATTGCCATATCGGCGGCGCACGGCATCGGGGTGGACCCGAAACCGTTCATTATCGGGGTGTGCTTCGGTGCCAGCGCCTGCTTCGCCACGCCCATGGGCTATCAGACGAATCTCCTGGTCTATGGGCCGGGCGGGTACCGGTTCAGCGATTATCTGAAGCTGGGTATTCCCCTGAATCTGCTGGTGCTGGCAGCCGGCATGATCTTCATCCCCAGGCTCTGGCCCTTCTGATGCAGGTGACCGGATGACGACGATTCTGCCCTATGCCCTCCTGGTGCTATTCGCAACCCTGTGGATGGCGGTCGATGTCTTTCTCGGTATCCGGCAAATTAGGGATATAGGGCAATACGCGCCCATCGACCCGTCGGCCATGCCCCTGGTGTCGGTCATCATTCCTGCCTGCAAC
>CAYOXD010000094.1:0-12591 GCA_964407825.1 uncultured Desulfobacterales bacterium
ACATAGAAGGTGGTCTCGCTGCTTCCCTGGAGGGTGCTGACCAGATAGCCGGTGTAGCTGTCCGGCCCGATGGACGGATCGTTGATGATGGATGCCAGGATGCCATAGGCGCCGGAACCGGACAGGGGGCGCAGTAGGGCCATGGGAAGGGCCTGGGCTGGAAGGCCCACCTTGCCCGTCCAGTGTCCCAGCCAGCCGACGATGGTCTCCATCCCCCCGCTGGCCCGGAACATGCCCACCACCACCAGGATGGCCACCAGGTAGGGGATGATGTTCAGGGCCACCTGGAATCCCTCCTTCGCCCCTTCCACGAATACCTCGTAGATGCGGACCTTCCGCACCAGGCCGAACAACAGAAAACCCAGCATCAGACCCGGCAGGATCCACGGGGCGATGGTTTTGCCGAAGAGGACCGCCAGCGGGATCGCGGCAACCATGGCCAGGCCCGCCGCCGCGCAGACCCAGGCCGGATAGCCGGTCCCCACGGTTTCGTCCTCTGTTCGTTGCGGCTCATCCGGTTCCGGCCGGGAAGCTATCGGCGTTTGGGGCGATGCGGCTTCGCTCACGGCCGGCGACGGAAAAAAGCGGCGGTATACCGTGGCCGCGATAACGGCCACAATGGTGGAAGCCATGCTGGCAAAGAGGGTGGTGGGCAGAATACCGGCCGCATTGTGGGAGCCTGCAGCGGCTCGAAGCGCGATGACTCCCGTGGGAAGGAGCGTGACGCTGGAGGTGTTGATGGCAAGAAACAGGGCCATGGCATTGGTGGCGGTTCCCGGGTGGGGATTGAGGCTGTCCAGGGCCTGCATGGCACGGATGCCGAAGGGGGTGGCGGCGTTGCCCAATCCCAGGGCGTTCGCGGACAGATTCAGGATCATGGCGCCCATGGCTGGGTGCTCGGGCGGCACCTCCGGGAAGAGACGCACCATCACCGGCCGGATCAGGCGGGCCAGGATGGTGAGCAGTCCCCCCGCCTCGGCCACCTTCACGAGGCCCAGAAAGAGGGTCATCATCCCCACGAGCCCGATGGCCAGGGTAACGGCTCCGCCTGCCGAATCCACCATGGCCTTGGACAGAACGGCCATGGGGGACAGGGCCGTACCGCTGGGAATCCAGGCCAGCTGGTGCCAGCCGGCAAACAGAAACGAAATGAGAACCAGCGAAAAGAAAACGATATTCATATCTGAACCATTCCGTTCATCCCGGAAAAGTGTTATATCCTTAGCGCCTCGACTCGGAGGCTGGGTCAGGATAGGGTAAGAATGTCCTTTTTTCCATATCACCGGAGAAGCGGTAAAGGCAAACCCATGAAAGGAGAATTTCAATCATGTCCAATTCATTGAAGGTCCTGGTGGTGGGAGGCGTGGCCTGTGGTCCCAAAGTGGCATCCCGCCTGAAACGTCTCTGCCCTGCAGCGGATATTACTGTCATCGAGCGGGGAGACCTGCTCTCTTACGGCGCCTGCGGCTTGCCCTATTTCGTGGAGGGGCTGTTTTCCGACATCAACCACCTGATCAACACACCGGCTGGTATTCCCCGATCCCCTGCCTTTTTCAATGCCGTAAAGGGTGTATCGGTGCGCACCCTCTGTGAGGCGACGCGGATTTTTCGCAACGAAAAGCGCCTCGAGGTGAAAAATCTCACGGATGGAAGCACCGAGCTGCTGGACTACGACAAGCTGGTGCTGGCCACCGGCGGCTCTCCCTTCAGCCCTCCCATACCGGGCATGACCCTGGAGAACGTCTCTTTTATGACCCACCCGAGGGATGCCGAGGACATGCCCCGGCGAATTGCCCGGGATCACCTGAATCATGCCGTGATCGTGGGCGGCGGCTTCATTGGCGTGGAAATGGCCGAGGCGCTCATCGAGTACGGCGTGGACGTCACGCTGGTGGAGATGATGGATCAGGTGATGCCAGGGGTACTGGATGCGGACATGGCCCTCCTGGCGGCCAATCATCTCAAGGAAAACGGCGTCAACCTGGTCCTGGGGGAAAAGGTTGTCGCCCTGGAAGGAGAAACGAAGGTGTCAGCCGTTCGGACGGATCGGCAGCAGATCGAGGCGGACATGGTTCTGGTGGCCGTGGGGACCCGGCCCAATATGCAACTTGCCCAGGACGCGGGCCTTGACTGCGGCGTCGGCATCCAGGTGAATGAATTCGGCCAGACCAGCGATCCGGATATTTATGCAGGCGGCGACTGCGCCAGCTCACGGTATATCCAGGCCGGATACGACAAACCCCTCTATGTGCCCCTCGGCTCCACGGCCAACAAGGTGGGGCGTATCATCGCCAACCATATCGCCGGCAGGGCGGTCCCCTTCGGCGGCATCAGTTGCTCGGCCATTGTCAAGGCTTTCGATTTCACCTTGGGTCGTACCGGGCTGAGCGAGAAACAGGTGGCCGAACTCGGCATTGATTATGAAACCGCCGTCTGCGCCGGCCCGGATAAACCTCACTACATGCCCGGCGCCCAGCAGATCATCATCAAGATGATCGCCGCCAAGGCAGACAGGCGGCTGCTCGGCGTCCAACTTGTCGGCAGGGGAGAGGTATCCAAACGTTTGGATGTGGCCGCCACGGTCATTCGGTTCGGAGGGACCCTGGAGGAACTGACGGATATCGATTTCGGCTATGCTCCGCCGTATTCACCTCCCCTCGATCCGTTGGCCGTCGCCGCCCATCTTCTCATCAATAAACTGGACGGGATCGCCAGCGGCATCTCGGCGGCGGAGGCCCGACGGCGCATCGAAGAGGGAAACGTGACGGTGCTGGATGTCAGGACGCCCGATGAGGTCAAAGGCGAGAGGCTTCCCTATGATGCGGTCTATATTCCGCTCGGGGCTGTCCGAACCCGTTTCGAAGAGTTGCCGCGGGACCGGGACATCATCGCCCTTTGCAAGGTCAGCATGCGCGGCTATGAGGCTCAACGTATCCTGAACGCTGAAGGCTTTGACCGGGTGTCCTTCATCGAGGGAGGCATCACCGCCTGGCCCTATGGGCTGGCCAACGGCTAGGTCCGCCAGGCTTCACCGCGAGACGCCGCCCGAAATCAGTATCAGGTTCATGACCGCTATTGGTATCGAAAGTCAAATGCCGATACCGCATCCGCCCTGAGGCATCGGGAAGATCAGTTAACATTACAATAAGGGAAAAAATCAAAAAAGTAATGAAACAAAAAGTAACCATCTCATATTGACATCATCCTATTGATTCATATCTTGTGTTCAAGGAAAAGGGCGGCTTTGACAGGTCGCATGATTCGGCAACAAAAGGAGGATGAGATATGGAACTTATCAGATGGAAACCCACGAGAGGGTTTGGCTTGACCCGCCGCTTCGATAATCTGTTCGATGACTTTTTCGGAGCGAGGGACCGGTTTGCACCGGAGCGTCTGCGCAGGTGGACGCCGGCTGTGGATGTTTTCGATAAGGATGATAAATTCGTCATCAAAGCGGAACTCCCCGGGGTGGACAAGAAGGACATTTCCGTGGATGTACAAGGGGACTTGCTGACCCTCAGGGGCGAGCGAAGCGAAGATCGCGAGGTGGAGGAAAAGAACTACCACCGCAAGGAGCGCTTCCGGGGCAGCTTCCAACGATGCTTCACCCTGGGGGGCGATGTGGATCCGGAGAAGATCACCGCCGACTATACGGACGGTGTCCTCAGGATCGAGGTGCCGAAGGCCGAGGGGCGGCAGGTGAAGCGGATTACGGTCCATTAAAGGCCGTGAACGGTGAACTGAAGGGGTTTAGGTCCTTGGGGACCGTGCACGGTGGGCTGAAGGGTCTGGGATGAGGGGTGAGACCGGTGGTTGAGGGACGGAAGGGGGGCGGACAGTGGGCCGCTCCCCTGCCTTTTGTATCTGGAGGTATTCCCGCAGGGACGGCTTGGAGTTGGATGACGTGAAACGATTGATTGTGATTTCATCTGTGGCGGCAGGTCTTATGGTAGCCGCTGGTCTTTATGCGGTGCACGATTTGACGCGTTATGCCCATACCGCCTTTCGCTCGAGTACCAAGGCGCTGGATCTCACCGTACCGGCGGGTCAACCCTTCGAAGCCACGACGAAAGAACTGATCCGGGCCGGCGTGATCCAGCAACCGCATCGGTTCAGATGGTTCGCCAGGCTGTACGGCTATGACAGGAAGGTAAAGGCCGGGGAATATCGGCTGTCCGCGGCCATGACACCGGCGCAGGTGCTCCAGACGCTTGTTTCGGGCAAGGTGGTCTTCCATCGGCTCACCGTGCCGGAGGGGTATACCTGCCATCAGATAGCCGGGCTGGTGGCGGCAGCCGGGTTTGCCAGCGCAACGCGGTTTGAAGAGCTGGCCCGGGATGCCGCCTTTGTCCATCAGCTGGGGCTGCAAGGGGATACCTTCGAGGGATATCTGTTTCCGGATACCTATTTTTTCCCCAAGGGCGCCACCGCCCGGGAAATCATCGAGGTCATGGTCCGCAGGTTCAAAACCGTCATGACCCCTGAATGGAGAGCGCGGGCCGCTGCGCTGAAGATGTCCATTGAGCAGGTGACCACCCTTGCCTCCATTATCGAGAAGGAGACCGGCGCACCGGCCGAGAGGGCCGTGGTCTCGTCCGTCTTTCACAACCGTCTCGATCGGGGGATGCGCCTGGCATCCGACCCGACCGTTATCTACGGGCTGCCGCATTTCGACGGCAATCTCACCCGCGCCGATCTGGAAAAGAAAACGGCCTATAATACCTATCTCATAAGGGGATTGCCCCCCGGGCCCATCGCCAACCCAGGCCGGGCCGCCCTGAAGGCCGCGCTGTATCCAAAGAAAACGCCGTTCCTGTACTTCGTCGCCAAGGGGGACGGGACCCACCATTTTTCCACCAACATGAGAGCGCATGACCGGGCCGTGCGCAGATATCAGCTTCACCGGTGAGGACACCATGACGCATCCGACGCTTTCCCTGGAACAGCTGGCCGGTCAGCGGTTGATGGTGGGATTCGACGGCATTGTCTTCGATTCGGACCTGGCCTATCTTATCGAGACCCTCAAGGTGGGGGGGCTGATCCTCTTCAGGCGCAACATCGGGACGCCGGAGGAGGTTCGCCGGCTGTGCCAGGCAGCCCAGGCCCATGCGGCCGCCTGCGGACAGCCCCCCCTGCTGATCGGCATCGACCAGGAGGGGGGCGAGGTGGCGCGCCTGAAAGAACCCTTCACAGAGTTCAGCGGCCAGCCTGCCATGAAGACCGAAGCGGATGTCCTGCATTTCGCCCGAACCTGCGCTGCGGAGCTGCGGGGAGTGGGGATCAACATGAATTTTTCCCCCGTGCTGGATGTGGCGCCCCTGGAGATTCGGAGCATCATGGCGGGCCGCTCCTTCGGTCCGGATCCGATGCAGGTTGCCCGAATGGGGGAGACGCTCATCGGCTGCCTCCAGAAAAACGGCGTCATGGCCGTTGCCAAGCATTTCCCGGGAATCGGCCGCACCTGTCTTGACTCCCACGTGGACCTGCCGACTCTGGACGCCTCTCTGGACGAGCTTGAAGCCTTTGATCTGGTTCCCTTCAGACGGGCTGTTGCCGCCGATGTGGCGGGCATCATGCTCTCGCACATCCACTATCCCCAGCTGGATTCCCGGTGGCCGGCCAGTCTGTCGCCTGCCATCGCGCGTACCCTTCTGCGGGACCGGTGCCATTACCCGGGCGTTGTGATGACCGATGATCTGGACATGGGCGCCATTGTCCGGCATTTCGGCTTCCAGAAGGCCATCGAACAGGTGCTGGCGTCCGATATCGACCTGGCGCTCGTCTGCCACAGGAGTGAGAAAATCGAGACGGCCCATGGGACCCTTCTCTCCTGGCTGGGGGCTTCCCCCGAGGCACGCCGGCGGGGAGAGGTCTCGGTGGAGCGGATTTTGTCGCTCAAACGGCGATATTTTCAAATGTGAACGTTGGTCTTTTTTCTTGAATAGACATCCTGGTCCAGCTGATCGCACTGCCCTCGGGACAGATAATGGTATCCGATGGCGCCGATCATGGCCGCGTTGTCGCCGCAAAGGGAGACCGATGGCAGATGGGCCGTCAGCCCGTTGTCGGATGCGGCCTTTGCGACCCTCTCCCGAAGCCGGCTGTTTGCCGCCACCCCTCCCACCACTGACAGATGCCGGCAGTTCCTGGCAGCGGCTGCGTGAACGACTTTATAGGCCAGAACCTCCACCGCGGCCTCCTGGAAGCTTGCCACGATGTCCTGGATATGGTCCCCATAGGTGGCGGGATGCTCCTGGAGGTAGCGGTTGACGGCGCTCTTGAGGCCACTGAAGCTGAAATCGAATTCGCTCTTTTTCAGGTAGGCCCTGGGGAATCGGATGGCGGCGGGATTGCCGGTCTTGGCCATTGTATCGATGACGATTCCGCCCGGGTACCCCAGCCCCAGCATCTTGGCCACCTTGTCGTAGGCCTCCCCCACGGCATCATCCCGGGTCTGCCCCATGGATTCATAATCCGTATGGGACCTCACATGGTAGATGCTGGTATGCCCTCCGGAAACCAGGAGAGAGACGAAGGGGAAGGGCGGCGGGTCGGGTTCCAGAAAGACGCTGTTGATGTGGCCTTCCAGGTGATCGACGCCGATCCAGGGAATGGACAGGGCATAGGCGCAGGCCTTGGCAAAGGAAAATCCCACCAGAAGCGATCCCACCAGGCCCGGGCCCCGGGTGACGGCAATACCGTCAAGGTCGGAAAACCCGATTCCCGCCTGATCGAGGGCTTCGGTCACCACCGGGGTTACGGCCTCGATGTGCTTGCGGGATGCCAGTTCCGGAACCACACCGCCGTATGGATGATGGGTGGAGACCTGGGAGGCCACCACCGAGGAGAGGATCCGGGTGCCGTCGGCCACCACTGAGGCGGCCGTCTCGTCGCACGAGGATTCGATGCCTAACACGATCATGTATTACACCCAACCAAAGATATATGAAATATGGCTATCGAAATCGGGATCGCTATTGCAACCGTATCCGGGATTCGATCCCGATTCCCATATTCATCGGCATGAATCTTAACGCCTATCGCGTGTCAAAATCCGACAGGCACATGGTAAAATGCTTGATAAACAGCCCGCTGGCACGACATGCGGCCGATATGCGCTGCTGTTGTTCCTGTCCCAGGTGGTTGAAAGATATCAGGATACCCTCCGGATGGTGCCGCTCCAACAGTTCCGGAAGATCGGCGAATCGACCCAGCACGGGGTAGCCCTGGAGTTTCTTGCCGATTTTCAGCGCGTCGTCGTCGATGAACCCCGCGGGTTTGAAAGCCAGCTTCCGGTTATTCAGCAGTTCGCGCAGGAGCAACTCGCCGCCGCGTCCCGCGCCATAGATGAATACGGTTTTGCCGGTCAGGGTCTTTCGCTTCATGATATCGAGGAAGATCCTGAAGGAGCCCCGGCTGCCCAGGAGTAGCCCCGTGGTGAGGAGCCAGTCGATGGCAAAGACCACCGAGACCCCCTTGAACCGGTAAATAAAGGTGACAATGGCCAGGGCCAGAAGCGAGGACAGGGTGGAGGCCTTCAGGTTCACATACACGTCATTGGCGCTCATGTACCCCCAGATGCCCCGGTAAACCCCGATAATAAAATATATCAAGAGCTTGCATGATATAATGGCGGGCAATGAAATGAGGAATACCTTGAAGTAAACGGGAAACGCCGCCCTGTCGTACCGGAGCCTGTAAGCAAGGTAATAGGAAAAGGCCACCAGGAAAAAGTCGAGGGCTACCAGGAACAGTTGCCGTTTGTAGGTCAGCTCCAGGAGAATGGGGGTAAAGGCCCGACCCCGCAAAACCGAGAATTCCTTTTCCGGGTACACCCGGATCTGTCCCAGGTAGACCCCCATGAGAAGGATGGAAATGGCCACGGGAATGATGACCACCGGGGACGTCAGGCTGTCGCTCCTGCTCACGAAGATGGCGGAGAACCCGGACACGGTGCCAATCAGGTACAGGAATCGGACGGCCCCCTTTTCCGTCAGTCCCATCAGCACCAGCCGATGGGAGGTATGGTCTTTTCCGCCGACAAAAGCGCCTCTGCCGCTGAGGAGCCGAATGAGGGTCACCAGGGTGGTGTCCAGAATGGGCACCAGCAGAAGCAGGACCGGGATGGCATAGGCCCCCATGGGATTGCCGGGGACCGTTTGTGAATAGTAGAGGGTCAGCATGGCCAGGCTGAAACCGATGGTCAGACTTCCGCTGTCTCCCATGAAAATGCTGGCGGGTGAGGAGTTGTAAAAGAGAAAGCCCAGAAGCGCGCCGGCCAGCACGGCCGCGCAGAGGGCAGCCCGGGGGTCGATGGGAAAAAAAAGATAGATCAGGGCACTTGCCGCGATGAACCCGATGCCGGCACAGAGCCCGTCCATATTGTCGATGAGGTTGAACGCATTGGTGATGCCGACGATCCAGATAATGGTCAGGGTGGTATCCAGCGTCATGGAGGTAAACCAGTTCAGCCGATATCCGGCAAAGGCGGCAATGGAGGCGATCAGGATCTGCCCCACCAGTTTCGCGTGGGGCTTTATATGGATGAAATCGTCCAGCAGCCCCAGGAGGAAGCACAGGCTCATTCCCACCCAGAGGATGGGGCCGATGGGCAGGTTCCCATGCTGTCCCGTAGGCATCCAGATCCGGGTGAGGAGGGGAGAAAAATCGGTCGTGAAAAAGAGGACCAGCCCGGCGGCGGTGAAGATGGCGATGCCCCCCATCAGGGCGGTAGGCCGTTTGTGCCAGCGTTCGGCGCGGGGATAGGCTATCCAGCCTCTCTTTTGGGCCAGGCGCCTGACAAGGGGCGTCAAGGCAAGACAGAGAGCAAAGGAAAGCAGGGATAGCAGCATGTTCATGATTGACCTCGCGGCGGCGGGCACGTCACGGCTCTGCGAATGGGAACCGTGATGTCGCTGTTCATTGACCGTCGATGGGACGGTACTCGGTATCTCAGAGGGGCTTGCCCGGCACCCCACGGGTGCGTACCTGTTTCCCGGTTCAATTTCTGCAAAGGGGTGTTTTCGCAACCCCTGCTGCGATCCATCCCATCAGGGCCCCAAGGCCCCTGCTTAGAAAACCGGGGGCGGCCGAGCGCCGGCCGGCGCTCGGCCGGTCTTTTCGTTTCTTCCGATGGCGTTGGGTCGGACTCATGTGCCTATACCCATTGGATTTTGGAGGCGGATTTCTTCCGTTCTCCAATCTCTCCAATGACATATGCCTTTTCGTTCATGGCGCTGAGCCGTTGGAGTACCTCTTGGGCCGCCTCCTCGGGAACCACCGCGATGAGGCCGATGCCGCTGTTGAAGGTTCGCACCATTTCCTTTTCCGATAGTTTACCGGCCGTCTTCAGAAAGGAGAAAATGGGCGGCGCTTCCCAGCTGTTCTTATTGAGAATCACGCGACAGGCTTTCGGGATGATCCGGACGATGTTGTCCACGATACCCCCGCCTGTTATATGGGCCAGTCCCAGGATGGGCAGATCCCGTATCAACGACCGGATGGTTTCGGAATATACCTTGGTGGGCGTGAGGAGCGTCTCTCCCAGGGTTTGCTCGAATTCAGGGATATAGGTGTCCACCTTGAGCTTCAGGACGTCGAAACAGATCTTTCGAACCAGAGAGTACCCGTTGCTGTGCAGCCCGCTGGAGGCAATCCCGATGAGTTGGTTTCCCACATGGATTTCGGATCCATCGATGATTTCGTCATTGTCCACAAGGCCCACGACAAAGCCGGCCATATCGTATTCATTGGGCTGATAAAAGCCTGGCATCTCGGCCGTTTCACCGCCGATGAGGGCGCATTTCGCCTCCGTGCATCCGTTGGCAATGCCCCGGATAACATCCGTGGCCACCTCCGGATTCAGGGCCCCGGTTGCCAGATAATCAAGAAAGAACAGAGGTTTTGCGCCCTGTACCGCGATATCGTTCACGCACATGGCCACAAGATCGATGCCGATGGTGTCATGCCTGTTCATCAAAAACGCGATTTTCAGCTTGGTGCCGACCCCGTCCGTGGAACTCACCAGGACAGGATGCTGGTAATTCTCGATATTCAAGGAGAAAAGACCGCCAAACCCCCCGATCTCTCCCATTACGCCGGGGCGCGAGGTGTGCTTGGCCAGCTTTTTGATGGTTTTGATGAACTTGTTCCCCTTGTCGATGTCAACTCCGGCATCGGCATAGGTTAAAGGGTCTGACATGGCATTCTCCTATCGGCTTCGGCCAGTAACAAATTCGCCGCAAATGGATAATGCCGCGGCGGCTTTCTCCATATTCCGGAAGATGACCTTTTTAGCTTGAAATTTAGGGGAAAAATTAGCCCCCTTTGCCCGAAAAGTCAAAACAATTTTTTTGACTTTGCCCTAACCATATTGTACGTAAAAGCTTTTCATAGACGCAATAGATTGGGATCCACAGCGGCCCCGGCCGGGGCCGTCACGAGACTGAGGATATTTGCATGAAGCAGTTTGCCAGGCTTGACCGCCTCCCTCCCTATGTTTTTGCCACCGTCAACGAGATCAAGATGGCGGCGCGGCATGCGGGCAAGGATATTATCGATCTTGGCATGGGAAACCCGGATTTGGGTACCCCAGACCATATTGTAGACAAGCTGGTGGAGGCCGCCAGAAAACCGCAAAACCATCGCTATTCCGCATCCATGGGAATCCGAAAGCTCCGAATGGCCATCAGCGACTGGTACGCCCGGCGGTTTGACGTGGATATCGACCCGGAAACCGAGGCGATCACCACCATCGGTGTCAAGGAGGGAATGAGCCACCTGGTGCTGGTGACCATTCGTCCCGGCGATGTGGTGTTCACGCCGACCCCGACCTATCCCATTCACCCCTTTTCCGCCATCATCTCAGGCGGGGATGTCAGGGGCATTCCCGTGGGGCCGGACCAGGACTTTTTCCAGAATCTGATCAACGCCACGCGCCAGACCTGGCCCAAGCCCAAGCTTCTGATCCTGTGCTATCCCCATAACCCCACCACGGCAACGGTGGAACTCGAATTTTTCGAGAAGATCGTGGCTTATGCCAAGGAACACGACATCATGGTCATCCATGATTTCGCCTATGCCGACCTGGTGTATGACGACTACAAGGCGCCCAGCTTCCTTCAGGCCAAGGGGGCCAAGGACGTGGGGGTGGAGTTCTTCTCCCTTTCCAAGAGCTATTCCATGGCCGGATGGCGGGTGGGCTTCTGCGTGGGAAACCCCAAGATCATCGCCGCTCTGCGCCGGATCAAGAGCTATCTGGATTACGGCATCTTTCAACCGATCCAGATTGCCTCCATCATCGCCCTCAACGGTCCCCAGGAACCCGTGGAGGAGATCCGCCGGACCTACCAGGAGCGCCGGGACGCCCTTATTTCCGGCCTCAACCGGGTGGGCTGGCCCGTGGACAGCCCCCGGGGCACCATGTTCGTGTGGGCCAAGATCCCCGAACGATATTTGCATATGGGCTCCGTGGAGTTTTCCAAGCTGCTCATCAACGAAGCCCAGGTGGCGGTGAGCCCGGGGCTCGGCTTCGGCGAATACGGGGATGAGTTCGTCCGGTTCGCCCTCATCGAAAACCCCATGCGCATCAACCAGGCTGTTCGCGGCATTCGAAAGATCATGTAGGCTTTTTACGCATAGGGTGTTGTTTTGTACCAAACAGGAAAGGAAGATCCTCCATGAGAAAGATACACATCGGTCTGCTCGGCTGCGGTACCGTGGGAACCGGTGTCGCCCGGATTCTCCTGGATCGCAGGGCCCTTATCGCCGACCGGGTGGGTGCTGAACTCGTCCTGAAGCATATAGCGGACATCGATATGGATCGGGCTGCAGGGCTTCCCCTGGCCTCCGGCGTGATGGTGCCGGATGCCTGGCCCGTGGTGGAGGATCCCCAGATCGATATCGTCGTGGAGATGATCGGCGGACAGGGCATTGCAAAGGATTTGATCCTGCGGGCCATCGAGACCGGAAAACACGTGGTGACCGCCAACAAGGCCCTCCTGGCGGTGCAGGGCAACCCGCTCTTCGCGGCCGCGGCGGACAAGGGGGTCGATCTGGCCTATGAGGCCAGCTGCGGGGGGTGCATGCCCATCATTAAAACCCTTCGTGAATCCCTGGTGGGAAACCGGATCCATGCCATGACCGGGATCTTGAACGGCACCTGCAACTTCATCCTTACACGGATTTTCGAGGACGGGAGCCCCTTTGCCGACGCCCTGGCCCAGGCCCAGGCCCAGGGGTACGCGGAGGCCGATCCCACCCTGGACATCGAGGGCATCGACACGGCTCACAAATTGGCGATCCTCACGGCCCTGGCCTACGGCATGACCATCGATTTCGAGTCCATCTATACGGAGGGGATCTCCAGGATCACGCCGCTGGACGTTCAATTCGCCCAGCAGTTCGGGTACAAGATAAAGCTCCTGGCCATCGGCAAGGAAAAGGACGGCCGCGTGGAGTCCCGGGTGCATCCCACCATGATTCCGGCGGACAACCTGCTCTCCCACGTGGATGGCTCCCTCAACGCCCTCAAAATCTCGGGGGACGCGGTGGGGGACATGGTCCTGAACGGCCATGGGGCGGGCATGATGC
>CAYOXD010000095.1:0-12386 GCA_964407825.1 uncultured Desulfobacterales bacterium
TCGCTCATGGGCAGACGGCCGTCCTCCCGGGCGAGATAGGGGTGATAGTCCACCCCCTCCTTCACGGAGGTCCGCAGGCGATCCACCAGGGGGATCTCCCCCTGCGCCGGTATCCTCAGGGCTTCGCGCATGTGTCCGATCACCTCGTCCAGAAGCAGGATAACCGGTGTGCGATAGGTCTCGGCGATGTTGAAGGCCTCCACCGTCATGGCAAAGACATCCTGGTGATTGGAGGCGGTCAACGCCACGATGGCATGATCGCCGTGGGTGCCCCAGCGGGCCTGGTTGATGTCCCCCTGGGAGACATGGGTGGGGTTCCCCGTGGAGGGCCCCCCCCGCTGAACGTTCACGATGACGCTGGGGATTTCCGTCATCACCGCATAGCCGAGGGCCTCCTGCATGAGGGAAAAACCGGGGCCGCTGGTGGCTGTCATGACTTTCCGTCCCACCAGGGACGCGCCGATAATGGCGCATATGGAGGCGATTTCATCCTCCATCTGGATAAACCGACCGCCCCGGACCGGCAGGTGTCGGGAGAGGTGCTCGGCGATCTCCGTGGAGGGGGTGATGGGATAGCCTGCGAAAAATTCCAGCCCCGCGTAAAGGGCCCCCTCCACGCAGGCTTCATTTCCCTGGACGAATCTGAGGTCATGGGTCATGGTCAAGGGGCTCCGTTTCGATTTGGATGGCAAGATCCGGGCATCTCCACTCGCACAACCGACAGCAGATGCACGCCTCTGGATGCGCCGCCGTCGCCTTATCCTCCTTGTCCAGGGCGAGCACCTTCTTTGGGCAGAAGGCGACGCAGATGCCGCACCCCTTGCACCAGTCCCTCTCGATGAGATGTTCCTTCAGCTTATGCTTGCTCATATGGCTGGTGCCTCCCGCTCGTTAGTGTCCATCCAGAAATGGCCAATTTGACGGATATCCGCGTTGCGTGAAAAATTTAATCCTCGGAATATCAACTATATGCCTGCGGTCAAATTTTTCGTGCGCCTTGATCTCAATCAAATTTGCCTATTTCTGGAGGGACACGCGTTAATTTCTAATAAAATTGAAGGGGCCTGTCAAATGGACTCATCCTCCAGCAGCTTGCCAAGGGATTCGGGATCGAAGGATTCGATGACATTTCCCCTTTCGACCAGCTCCTGCATCTGATGGACCGTATTCTGGCAGAAGTGGACAAGGGAGCGCATCCAGGAGGACATGGGGTCCTCCTGGCCCAGCTCGTTTTCCATCTTTTCCCCCAGCGTCACGGTTGCCCGAAGATGCGCCTCCAGTTGGGAAAGCATCTGCTTCCGGCGGTGGTGCTTTTTGCGTTCCATTTCAATGAGGGGCAGCAACCGCTTGACGGAATACTCCACCAGGGCATCCCTCGGCGCATTGAACTGTTTTGAAATGGACTCAATGGAATGAAGGGAGCGGCGCGAAATCACAAACGTTTTCTGAATCCGGTCCAGGCGGCCGAGCCGCGCATTTCTGGCCGCACGGGCAATGGCCTCCAGGCTCTGCTCGTCCTCGGTGAGATGGTCGAAAAGGGATTTTTGCTTAATTCCCAGCTGCCTGGCTACAATGCTGATGGCATCGATGCACCCCGTTGACAGCCTGAAGGTGGCCCGTATCGATTGACGCCCCCGTAATTCGCGGCTGGTGTCTGAAAAGGAAAATGTCTGCTCAACATCTAACCTCTTGTCCTTACCCATAAGTCCCTCCCTTCCAAGCCGGCGTCGCCGGAAGCCCAAATGGCGGTGCCTGCAATGAATCCGTACGCACAAACGGCCAGTATCGCTGCCAGCCCCATTCACCGGTGGCCTCATGACCTTTATCTAATATTACTAATTTAATAATGCAACAAAAATTTTCAAACGATATTGACAATCAATTTTCTGTTTTTATCTTTCGGTTAAAACAGGGGGCACGATGCCGGCACACCCTCCCCATTTTGAAAAATCCCATTGAAATCAATAAAAAAAGGAGGAAAGGGAGATGATCTACAGAAGCGCTTTTGGACTTCCGGGCTGGAATATCAGAAATGCCTTCGATGAATTGAACCGCATGCGACGGCAGATGGACCAACTGTTCGACAGCATGTCCACCGGCTCACAGATCAGCTATCGTAGCGGGGTTTTCCCGGCCGTCAACCTGACGGAAGACAGTGAGGCCTATTATGTTCGGGCCGAACTGCCGGGACTGAAGGCCGATATCCTGGAAATCGAGGCAACGGGCAAAAAGGTATCGATCACCGGCCAGCGGCAGATCCCAAGTGCCGGGCAGAACGCCAAATACCACCGCAGGGAACGCGAGTCCGGCCGCTTTTCCCGGGTCATCACCGTCCCGGGAGATATCGAATCGGCGAAGGTGGAGGCATCCTTGTCCAACGGTATCCTCACGGTCACCCTGCCCAAGGCGGAGGAGGCCAGGCCGAGACAGATCAGCATCCGTTAATCAAAGCGCATCCCAAGGGAGGTGACATCCATGGCAACCAACGATACGAGGGAACTTCAGGCAAAAGAGAAACACGAAGTGACGCATCCTGCGGAAAAAACCCGGCCCGGGCTCATGTTTACCCCGGATGTGGACATTTTTGAAACCGACCAGGCGCTGACGCTGCTCGCGGACATGCCCGGGGTTACCCCGGAGAGGCTTACCATCGATCTTCGCGACAATGTCTTGACCATATCGGGAGAGGCGACGCGGTCGGCAGGGGGCAATGAAACTCCGTTGCTGGTGGAATATAACACCGGCACCTATTACCGGCAGTTTTCCCTCTCGGAAATCATCGATCAGGACAAAATCGATGCCAATCTGAAGGACGGGGTCCTGTGCCTGACCCTGCCGAAGGTGGAAAAGGCAACGCCGAGAAAGATCACCGTAACGGCCCAATAGGGAGGCCCCACTGGTCCCGGACGAACCGGAATCCGCCCCCACCTGCTGAGGGTGGATTCCGGCCGGCATCTCAAATAATCACAATCCAAACGGGAACCTGCAGGCAGTCGGCTGTTCCAGGGAGAAGACGCCTATGGCAAATTTTCAGCGCCGTGAAAAATGGGCACAAATGCCCATTTCCCCCTTGTCCTTTTGAGAGTATATTAGTTTGGAACCCTAAAAAACGCCGTCCTTCGCATGGGGCTGGTGTGGCCGTTCCGGCAAAAGGAGGGACACATGCCTAAGGGAATCGTAAAATGGTTCAATGATTACGAGGGATATGGCTTCATTGAGGAGGAGGATGGGAGGTCCGACGTATTTGTGCTTCTCTCTGATGTCATCCCCAGCCGATCCAAGGGGTTCAGGCCGCTCAAAGAAGGGGATCGGGTGGCTTTCGACCTCAAAATCAACCATTCCGGCCCTTCAGCCGTCAACGTGAGGGTCGCCTGATGGCAGGGACATCGCCCTGAGCCCGAGTTTCTTCGCAGTTACACCTACGCCCCCACTGACGCTTTTCCCACGGAAGTGCATGTCCCTGACACACCGGACAACAGAGCCACGCTTCCCCCTTGCGGGGACCATCCGGGCTGTTGCCGCGCCAGCTGCAGCGCACACAGTAATAATCGGCCGGACCCTTGGCGATCCGGCAGGCGCGGTCTTGTTTTTTCTCCATTGGTTCCATTACAGGATCAGGCATCTCCACCTCCCCCCACGTGCTTAACCACCGTGGTACACCCCAAGCCTTACTATATACCTCGAACCTAAGAGCAGAAACACGGAAGTCAAGGCCTGGCGTCTCCATCCCCTTTTAACTACTTGCCATTTCAGCAGGATAAATGTATGACACAACACGAAGCCCGTGTACGGGACCATCCCTGAAAGGAGAGCTCAGAAAAAGTGCCTGATAAAATTGGCATTGTTGTGAAAGCCGACAAACGGGCGGAAGAAAAGGCCGATGCCTTCGAGGCATGGCTGAAGGACAGGCGAGTCCAGGTCATCCGGAGGGAGAGCTATGATCCAACCATACGGTTTTCCAACGCAAAAAAAAAGCAAACGGCTCCTTCGGACCTTTTCTGCATCTTCGCCCTTGGCGGCGATGGCACCTTTCTGAGCGCCGTCCGATGGATTGGCGACCAGCGGATTCCGATTATCGGCATCAAGTTCGGGGAGGTCGGCTTTCTCGCTGAGATATCGGAAGAGCGCCTCTTTTCAGCCGCCGAGCATATCCTCCTCGGCCAATTCACCACCCAGCCCCGGATGCGCCTTTTGACCACCGTTCACCGGGGGAAAACGGAAATCGCCCGCGAGACGGTATTAAACGATGTGGTGATCAACAAAGGGGCTCTCGCCCGGCTCGCGACCATGAACACCGCCATCAACGATCGCCATCTGACCACCTATCGGGCCGATGGACTGATAGTAGCCACACCCACCGGCTCCACCGCCTATAACCTGGCGGCTGGCGGGCCCATCATTCATCCCGACGTGGCAGGTATCGTCCTGGCGCCCATTTGTCCCTTTACCCTCACCAACCGGCCCCTGGTGGTCCCGGATACGGCGGTCATCAAAATCGAGCTGGCCCAGAAATCGACCAACATCATGCTCACCTTCGACGGGCAGGCAGGTCTCGAAATTGATGACCGGGACACCATCGTCGTAAGAAAGGGACAACATCCGATCAACATGATCACCATGCCGGCGCAGAATTATTTCGATGTCCTCAAGGCGAAGCTCAGCTGGAGCGGCTGCAGGGTTTAACATGGCCCTGGACCGGAATCGAATGCGGCGCTGGATAGGGACAGGCCTGGGCCTTGCCATCATTCTGATGGGGCTTCTGCCCTCGACCCTCCTCGGCGCGCAGGACATGCTCCGCACCTTTGATTCCGCCGCCCGGTTGCTCCAAAGCGGTCACTCTACCGAGGCGCTGACGCTCTACCAGCGCATTGCGGATCATACGAGCGCACCCGAAGACGCCGCATGGGCCCTCCTGCTCAAAGCCACGGCCTTGAACCTGTACCTGAATCAACCGGCAAGGGCACTGGGGCTTCTCGAAACCATCCGCACCCGATACCCCCACACCGCCGCCGCCCAGGAGGCCCTGTTTAACACGGGCATGATAGCGTACCAGCAGCGTGACTACCGTGGGGCAGCCGCCGATTTTTCCACGTATCTGGATCGATATCCGGCCAGCGGCCGACGCAAATCCGCGGCGGACTGGCTGGCCGATGCCAGGGCAAAAGCCGCCGGCATGGCCGCCGCCAAGGCCCTCAGCCCCGAAGCCTATACCTCCCGGAGCCCCATTCGGGTTCTGATGGACCAGGGGGCTGGACGCATCAACATCACCGCCTCGGGCACCGTCTCCGTTTGCACCGGCGTATCGGACGATCCCCTGCATCCAGCGTCGCTGCGCCCCCTTGTTTTCACCCATTCCAGGGGCAAACTGTTCTTAAACGGACACCCCTTAAGCGCTCTTCGGTGCCGGGTAGAAACCAGGGGGGGCTTTCTTTGCCTCCACGGAATGCGCCTCCGGGGCGTGCTGAAAGTCGACCTGCAACCGGATGGGCTCCAGGTCATCAATCAGCTGCCCATTGAATCCTACCTTTACGGCATCATCGCCAAAGAGATGCCCAGCAACTGGCCCTCAAACGCGCTGGAGGCGCAGGCCGTGGCCTCCAGGACCTATGCCCTTTACATAAAAGCAAAAAACAGGTTCTTGCCCTTTGATCTTGATGCCACGACCGCATCTCAGGTATATGGGGGCTATGATGCCGAAACCCCCCAGACCAACGCAGCAGTGGATGCCACCCGGGGGAGGGTCATGACCTACTCGGGCCAGCTGATCCTGGCCTATTTTCACGCCAACAGCGGGGGACATACGGAAAATGCACGCAATGTGTGGCGGTTGGATCTCCCCTATTTGAGGGGAGTGCCGGATCCTTTCAGCCGGGGGGTTCCAAACGGCCGATGGGACTATCCCCTCTCCTTCGCCCTGGCCTCCCGGCGGCTGAACCAGGCCGGGCTGGACATTGGGACCATCCATGCCATTGAGGTGTTGTCCCGATCGGCCTCGGGCCGGGTGCTCTCCCTAGGCCTGGATACAGACCGGGGGCAGACCGTCCTGTCTGCCAATCGATTCAGGATGCTGGTGGATGCCAAGGGGATCAAGAGCACCCTCTTCCACATCTTCCCGGGCCCCTCGGGGGTACGGCTCAGGGGCAGGGGAAACGGTCACGGGGTGGGAATGAGCCAGTGGGGTGCCTGCCGGATGGCCCAGGCCGGCTATTCGTTCATGGATATTCTTAAAACCTATTATCCGGGCATCTCGTTGAAAAGACTGGGCGAAGCATCCTTGGGCCGTTGAAGCCCACCAGCCGCTTTAACATCAGGAAGGGCAAATGAAAAAACCATCGCTGATATTTGTTTTTTTGCCAATCGCCCTTTTCATCGGTGCGGGGAGCGCCTTGGCCCAAGAGATCCGGGTAAACATCCTGGAGGGCGAGGCATGGGTCTCCCAGGCGGGGCCAAACGCTGCGGAACAAGCCATCGATAAGGGCCAGCAGCTGGGACCAGGCCAGGTGATCCGAACCCAAGCCGGAGCAAAACTTGAACTCCTGGTTCCAGGCATCGGCATCCTTCGCCTGGGGCCATCGAGCGTGCTGCGGGTAACACCATCACCAGTGGGGAGGCAGGCAGGCAGCGGCTCACCGGCGTGTGCGGTCCTTGTTTCGGGTAACCTCTGGGCCAATGCCGATATGGGAGACCATCAGGCGCCAATGGCAATCGCCACCGGGACATGTCTGGCAAAAACCAAGAACGGCGTCTTTCGCATGACCGTCCACCCCGATCACACCCTCGAAGTGAGGGACTACGGGGGAACCATCGAGGTCAGCGGAGTGAAGCCGCCGCCGGCCTCCTCCCCGAAAACAACGGCCCCGGCCACCTGGGAATACCAGCTGACCCTGCATACCAAAATAGTGGTGTGGTCCAACGGCAGGGCGACCCGCCCCTTCCGGTTCGTGGCCGAGGGGGATCTCACCCCCTGGGTCGAATGGAATCTCCAGCGGGATGGCGCCGCTGCCGGCCCCCCCTCCCCTTAGCGTCTGCATCGGAAATCCCTTCCGACGGGGAACGATACCGCTAGAGGCCCACCTTTTCTCTGAGGGCGTCGGCCATGTGGGTGCTCTCCCACATGAATTCCGGTTCGGTTCTGCCGAAATGCCCGTATGCGGCCGTTTTTCTGAAAATCGGCCGGAGAAGATCCAGGTATTCGATGATGGCGGCCGGCCGCAAATCGAAAAGCTCGACAACCGCCTGTTGGACGGCGCTCTTTGGAACCGTCCCCATTCCCATGAGATCCACCATGACCGATACGGGCTGCGCCACGCCGATGGCATAGGCGATCTGGACCTCGCATTTCTTGGAAATGCCCGCGGCAACGACATTCTTGGCGATATGCCGGGCCATATAGGATGCGCTCCGGTCCACTTTGGAGGGATCCTTGCCCGAAAAGCAGCCACCCCCATGGCTGCCCTGGCCCCCATAGGTGTCGACAATGATTTTCCGTCCGGTCAGCCCGCAATCCCCCATGGGACCACCGATAACGAATTTTCCCGTGGCATTGATAAAATACTTGGTATCCCCATCGGTCATCGGTCTGGGAATGACCTTTTTAATGACCTCCTCCACGATCGCTTCCCTGAGTTCGCCATGGGTGACATCCGGAGTATGCTGGGCCGCGATGACCACCGTGTCCACCCGCTTGGGCATGCCGTTTTCGTATTCTATGGTCACCTGGGCCTTCCCATCCGGCCTCAGGAAATCCAGGGCGCCGTTCTTCCTGACCTTGGTCAGTCTCTGGCAGAGCTTGTGGGCATACATGATGGGCATGGGCATCAGCTCCGGGGTTTCATCCGTTGCGAAACCGAACATCAAGCCCTGGTCGCCGGCCCCCTGCTCCTTGAACAGGCCCTCTCCCGCGTTGACACCGACGGCGATGTCCGGGGATTGCCGATCGATGCTGGTAAGAACCGAACAGGTCTGATAATCAAAGCCCATGCGAGAGGAATTATAACCGATATCCTGGATGGTATCCCGCACGATCTGGGGAATATCCACATAGCAGTCCGTTGTGATCTCACCGGCAATAAAGGCCAGCCCGGTCGTGACCAGGGTCTCGCAGGCAACCCTGGCAGCCGTATCCTGACCAATAATAGCATCCAGAATCGAGTCGGAAATCGAGTCCGCCACCTTGTCCGGATGACCTTCCGTTACAGATTCAGAGGTGAACAAATATTTTTCCTCGCTCATGTATGTCTCCTTTTCAATCTCATCTATTCGTCCTGGAGCAAAAGATACAGCAGCGCCATCCGGATGTAGAGGCCGTTTTGCGCCTGTTCGAAGTACCGGGCTCGCGGGTCTCCGTCCACCTCCTTGGGGATCTCGTTGACCCTCGGCAGCGGGTGCATGATGATGGCTTCGGGTTTCATCATCTGTACCTTTTCATAGGTCAGGATGTACTTGCCGACGGCGTTCTTGTATTCTTCGGGGTTGACGAAGCGCTCCTTTTGAATCCGCGTCATATAGACGCAGTCGGCGTTCGGCAGGACCTGTTCAAGTTCCTCCTGCGCCTCCCACCCCACCTGGTGCTTGTCGAGGTACTCCTTGATGTCATCCTCCATGCTGCATACGGGAGGCGATACGAAGCTGATGCGGACATCGTCGTACTTGGCGAGCAGGTAAGACAGGGACCGGACGGTACGCCCGTATTTCAAATCTCCCACCATGGCGATCTTGAGGCCGCTGATGCCCTGGAAATTATCCTGGATGGTATACAGATCCAAAAGGGCCTGGGTGGGATGCTGGCCCGCACCGTCACCTGCGTTGATGACCGGAATATCAGAAGCTTCGGCGGCTCGTTTCGCGCTGCCGGCCTCATGGTGGCGCATCACGATGATGTCGGCATACCCGTTGATGACCCGGGTCGAATCGTAGAGGCTCTCCCCCTTTGCGGCACTGGAAAATTCCTTGGCGTTTTCGGTGGTGATGATCTTTCCGCCCAGCCGGGTCATGGCACTTTCAAAGGAAAAGCGCGTCCGGGTGGAGGGCTCGTAAAAAACGGAGGCCATGATCTTGTTTTCAAGAACCCGGGCATAGGGATTTTGACCCGCCAAGGCCGCCTTCATGGCATCTGCCGTGTGAAAGACGACGTCCAGCAACTCCCGGTCAAACTGCTGCGCTTCACACACATGTTTCAGATCAAACCTTCTCATCCGTACGCCCTCCTGCCCGTTCAAGTTTAAAACATATGGCACCGTTTCCTTGCCAATGCAATACCAAAGCCCGCACGGGCCAGAGCGAATTTGCGCCAATGGCACCGGAAAGCCTCTCGTTGTCGTTGTCGAAAGATAGTTGAAATTCGGTCACGAACTGCCCATTGTCGATCGGCCCTCGAGTCACTGGTTCTACACTCGCCCCGCCGGGTCGCTGGAAAACTGCAATCTCATTCCTGCCGGTTCCGGGTCCACCCGGCTCTCATGAAATGCCAGGTGGCCCGACACCAAGGTCGCCCTTACCGTAGAGGAAAACCGATGGCCTGAAAAAGGGCTCCACCCGCACCTATAGAGGCAGGTGGCATCATCGGCCACGGCGGGTCGGTGGAGATCCACCAGTACCAGATCCGCCCAGTAGCCCTCCCGGATATGCCCCCTGTCGGGGATTTGGAACAACCGGGCAGGCCCATGGGCGATTTTCTCAGCGATCAGGGGCAGAGAGAATCGGCCCTCGTGATAGTGCTCGAGGATGCAGGGCAGGGCATGCTGCACCACGGGCAGTCCGGAGGGGGCCTTGAGGTACGGGGCCCTTTTTTCCGCAAGGGTGTGGGGGGCGTGATCGGTGCCGATGACATCGATTCTGCCCGAAACGACCGCCTGGATCAGGGCCTCCCGGTCCTTGGCGGTTTTAATGGCCGGATTGCACTTGATCAGCGTTCCCCTTGCCGCGTAGTCCGCCTCCGAGAAAAACAGATGGTGCACACAGGCCTCCGCCGTGATTCGTTTGTCGCCAAGGGGCCCCTCCGGCAGGAGCGCCATCTCCGCGGCCGTGGTCAGGTGGAGCAGATGTAGGCGTGCGCCCGTGGATTTTGCCAGGGACACGGCCAGGGACGAAGACCGATAGCAGGCCGCCCCGCTTCGGATCTCCGGGTGAGCACTCACGGGGATTTGATCGGCGTATCGTCGCCGAAGGCGATCCTCGTTTTCGAGGATGGTGGCCGTGTCTTCGCAGTGGGCCGCGATGAGGGTCGGCGCGGCCGAAAAGACGGCCTCGAGGGCCCGGGGCGCCTCCACCAGCAGGTTGCCCGTGGAGGCGCCCATGAACAGCTTTACGCCGCAGGCGCGGCCCGGCTCAAGGGCCTTTATTTCCTCGATATTGTTGTTGGATGCCCCCATATAGAAGGCATAGTTCGCAAAGGAGCGTCCCCGGGCCAGGCAATATTTCTCATCGAGCCGTGCCCGGTCGAGGGTGGGCGGCAGGGTGTTGGGCATCTCCATATAGCTCGTAATCCCGCCGGCTACCGCCGCCCGGGATTCCGAGTAAATATCGCCCTTGTGGGTCAGGCCGGGTTCACGGAAATGCACGTGGTCGTCAATCATTCCCGGCAGCAGGGCCGCGCCGGCGGCATCAATCCGGATATCCGCCGGTCGACCGCCCAGATCCTTTCCGATGGCTTCGATGCGGCCATTTTGGATCCACAGATCCCCAGGCCGGACCGTTCCGTCCGTCACAATGGCGGCATTCAGGATGGCAATCCGTTGCATCCGCTCTCCTCTGTCCGAAGGGGGAGGCCCCCTGAGTCTTAGGCGCTTCCGACCGTCAGCTCATGCCGGCTCCACATGGCGTCGGCACGCGGCCGCGAAATCTTCCGGATAGTGACCGTTGATCCAACGAAGCTGGGCTTCACTGAAGGCACCCGGGGATTCGGGTAACCGTGGCAGAAAGATGTACAGGAGCCGCTGGTCCGTATCCGGTTCGTCGAACCGTTTGCCGGACTCGAAGGTGGTGATCAGCCGCGCTCCCAGGGCCGAGAGCGCCCTGACGGCAACCCACATCGCTCGGTCCAGGCACCGGCGGGTCTCGGCATCGGCCTCCAGAATGTTCCCAACGGGCTTCAGGGTCATCAAATTCAGCTCCCACTGGGAGGTCTGGGCCTTAGGGACGAAGACCATGCAATGGGCATCCTCGTAAACAATGAGACTGCTCTCGGCGGATTTGGCCCTGTCCATCCGACGGTTACTCCGGATCGCCATAATATAGCGATCGAAAAATCGCTCGCCGGTCATCCGGAAATATTCCCGTGCAAAGGCCTGAACCTGATCCCCGCAGGCATAGGAGGATAGGGTACCAGCGGGCCCCCGGGCCGACCTAGCGGGTACCTCCGCCGGCAGCAGGGCGAACTGCTGGTGGATCTGCTGGTGCGAGGCATGGAGCCGATAGTGGCTCGGCGCGTAATCGAAACCAAAATTCCATCCCCACAGGGTGGCGGTAAACGGCGGCGGCCCGTCTTTTCCGGGATCGGCCAAATGATCCCGGATCTTTTCCCGAAGCGTTTCCAGCTCGGCAATGGAAAGGGCCCGACGCGTGGCCGGCAGCGAGATCCCCAGGGCGCCGGCAAGGCCCGCATAAGCCCGCTGATAATACAGGTGGCGCAGACCCGTCATGTCCGCGACGCTCAGATCCGCAATGCGATAGCGGATACTGTCCTGGGCCATATTCGCCGCAAAGTGGCCCCAGGGGATATAGCTGTTGCCCCGGTGGTACTCCCACACATGACTTCTTCCGCCGGCGCCCAGATGCTCCCCCACGATTTCGCTGCCTCCCTGGACCCCCGGGCGCAGCACCATTACCTCCCGATAGGCGTCCGGTAGGTGGGGGTTGTTGGCCGTCACCTCGAACAGCGTCCGATCCCGGATAAGGGGCCGCATCCCCCCATCCGCCCCCTGCTCGTATACCAGCCCCACCGGCACACCGGTCGTGGGGTCCCGTTCGAACTCACAGCTGAGGGCCGCCAGGGTCATCAGGTCCGCAGGATCCGTGGAATTGGCAGCAAGGGCCAGCTGAAGGGGGGGGGGTAGGTTCTGGAAAATCGGAACGTTTCCCTCCTCATCCGCCGCTGGATGCCGGCGCCACCGGTCAAGGGTTCGGGTGAAAGAGACATCCTGCTGAGCAGGCAAGCCGATGCGCTCCGGTGCCCGGGCCCTCTCATCTGCCCAGCGCTTCAGGATGTAAGTGGTTCCCCGAAAGGGAAAGGGGTTTGCGATCTCATAGACCCTATCGCCCGGCGCCACAGGCACGGAGCCTTCTGGGAAATTAGCCCGATTCGTCACTTCCCGGCCGTCCAGGGCCGCGCCCAGGGGTCGAATAAAGTCATTTTCGCGTAAATTTTCCACAGTGTAAACAGGTGAATG
>CAYOXD010000096.1:0-4579 GCA_964407825.1 uncultured Desulfobacterales bacterium
TAGAGGACAGACAGGTGGAGGGGATATGCTGGAATTGGCCTTGACCGGTGGCAGAAGGTACTGGGGATGGATCGGTGTTTTGTGCGTCGTTATCGGCTCAGGTATTCTCTGCTATGGGCAGCAGCTGGAATTCGGCCTGGGGCTGACCGGGCTTTCCCGGGATGTCAGCTGGGGCTTCTACGTGGCGCAGCTGACCTTTCTCGTGGGCGTGGCGGCCTCCGCCGTCATGGTGGTCCTGCCCTACTACCTGCATCATTACAAGGTCTTCGCCAGAATTACGATCATCGGCGAATTCACGGCCGTCGCGGCCGTTCTCATGTGCCTGCTGTTTTTATTTGTGGATCTGGGTCAGCCCATGCGGGCCCTCAATATCTTTTTATACCCGACCCCGCGCTCGGTTATCTTCTGGGATGCCAACGTGCTGATGGGATACCTGGCACTGAACATGGTGGTGGGCTGGAATGTTCTGGAGGCGGAACGAAACGACACGCCTCCTCCCCGTTGGGTCAGACCGCTGATCTATCTATCCATCCCCTGGGCCTTTGCCATCCACACGGTGACGGCCTTTCTCTACTGCGGGCTGCCCGGAAGGGGCTTCTGGCTCACCGCCATCCTGGCGCCGCGGTTTCTGGCGTCCGCCTTCGCCTCGGGCCCCTCGCTGCTGATCCTCATCTGCCTTGTCATCCGGCGATTGACCCGCTTCGACCCGAGCCGGGAAGCGATTCAGGCCCTGGCGAAAATCGTAACCTACGGTCTGCTGGCCAACCTCTTTTTCTTGGGATGCGAGGTGTTCGTGACCTTTTACAGCCAGCTCCCGGAGCATATGGAGCACTTCCGGTACCTCTACATCGGGCTGGACGGCTTCGGCCTTCTGGTGGGCTGGATGCGGTTGTCCATCGGGATGATGATCGCGGCCGCGGTGCTGCTGCTTATCCCTGCCTCCCGGAGAAACGAAGGCGCGCTTGCGGTCGCCTGCCTGGCCGTCTTTTGCGGCACCTGGATCGACAAGGGCTTGGGGCTGGTATCCGGGGGATTTATCCCCTCGCCCCTGCATCATGTCACCGAGTACGCCCCCACCGCACCGGAACTCATAATTTCCCTGGGGGTGTTCGGCATCGGCGCCCTCTGCCTGACCCTGCTGCTCAAAATGGCCCTCGGTGTCAGGGAGGAGTGAGGTTTGACAAATATCGGAGGGCGTGGCACAAGCGCAGGGAAATGTTTTTCGGACCGTCTGAACCGGGAGACAGGGTATGAATTACCGACCCGACATTCTGCGCTCCAAGCTGTCCATCTCCAACAGGGCCGATACCCTGCCGCGTCGGCGGCTGACCCGGCTGCTGTCACCCCTCCTTCATAAAAAGCTGGCTTTGGTGGTTGCCGGCGCCGGATATGGCAAAACTACCCTGATCGGCCAGGCGCTCTCCGGGTTAGATGCCCATGCCGTCTGGTACTGCCTTGACGAATCGGACGCAGATGTCGCCACCTTCCTGGCCTATCTGTGTGCCGGCATGGAGCGGAAGTCTCCGGACTTTGGCAGCGCGCTGGGGGAACGGCTTCACCACGCGTCCCTATCCCGAAGGAGTCGGCAAAACACGCTTCTTGCCTTTCTCCTTGCCATCGAAACCATGGGGCCATCCCATACGATCATCGTCCTGGACGATTACCACCTGATCCAGGACAGCCCGGAGATATCCGAGGCCATGGCCTTTCTCCTCGGCCGGATGCCCGAGACGCTTCATTTCGTCCTGATCGGCAGGAAGGAGCCCCCCCTGAAGATCTCCCGCTACCGGGCGATGCGGGCGGTAATCGATATCCAGGAGGAAAATCTTCTCTTCTCGGCGGATGAAATCGTGGGACTCTACCGGCTCCTGGTAAACAGGGACATCGATACGATCGAGGCCCGGAGGCTCCTTGAAAACACGGGCGGATGGGCCGCCGCTCTCGTCCTGGGATGTAGCGCCCATCAGGATGACCCATCTGCTTGTCCGGCGGAGGGCCCTCTTTCCTCCCACCGCTCGAAACGCCTCATCTTCCAGTATCTGGAAGAAAATGTGTTTGAACAGCAACCCGCGCCCCTGCAGTCGTTCATGATGAAAACGGCACTTCTTTCCCATCTCGATCCAAGCTTCATCAACAGTCTTTTCGATATCCAGAACGCCGAGGAAATCCTTCAGGCCCTGTGCCGCGATCACCTGCTCGTCTTTCCCAAGGCCGAAACGGGCGAGGGTTTCGCCTATCATCATCTGCTGAGGGATTTTCTGAGGGACAGGCTGGCCAGAGAACGCGGAACTGAGGCGATTCAGGAACTTCACCGCGATATCGGCAGACGCATGGAGCAGCGGGGAAACCGCCAGGGCGCGTTAACCCACTTCCTGGAGGGCAGGCATTTCGATGAAATCCGGCGAATCCTTGCCGGCATGGCCTTCACGGATTTTCTCAATTGCCCCTTCGGCTTCCTGGTGGCGCTCTCGGGTGCCATTCCGGCCGAGGTGGTTCAACAGGATGCGTACCTTCTTTACCTCGGCGCGAAACTATCCTCCATGAGGGGGGAAATCCCGGCGGCCCTGGTGGGGTTCAAGAACGCCCTGGAACGCTTTGAGGCGGCGGACGATGAACCGGGCGCTCTCAACTGCGCGAAGGATCTGGCCTTCCACCTCTATCTCACGGGGGATGTCTCCGCCGCCCGGCAGCGGCTTGAGACCCTGAGGACAAGGCGCCACCGGGATCCCTTTTTTCAGGTGGAAATATCCGGATATCTGGTCCTTCTTTCAACCATCCTCGGTGAAATGGATGCGGCCGACGAGGCCTATGCCGCGATTCGGAATTCCGCGGGCGCCGGCGATGCTTCCGAAGAGCCGTTCCCAGTCACCTGGATGGATTTTTGTTATAGCTACCGCCTTCACTGCGCCGGGGACTTCAAGCGGGCCGACGCCATGAACCGCAGGGTCCTCGATGCGTTCACCCGCATGGGCATGGAGCTGCTGCTGCCCCTGGCGCACTTTCAGACCGCCTTGACCCTTTTCTACAGAGCGGACCCGGAATCCGGGCAGGTCCATGCCCGGGAAGGGCTCCGCCTCGCGGACAAATTCGGGATCAACGACGCGCAGCTTGCCTGGCTGCTCTATGTCCGGGGTCTAAACGGATATGGAACCGGCGCGCTGGCAGAGGCGACCGCCGATGCGTCGGCGGCCTTCGAGATCTTCCGGCGCCATGGGAATGCTTGGGGCCAGGCTACCGTGGAGGAATTGAACGCCTTGATTTGCCGGGAACGCGGCATGGGGGCCGCGGCCCGACGACACCTTCGCGCCGGGTTGTCGCTGATCGAGGGGCTGGGGCTTCGCGTCACCGAGGGGGCGCTGGCCCTGCTCCTGGCCGAACTGAAGGCGGACGAAGGAGAATGGAAGGCGGCCGAAACACTTCTCAGGTCCCATGGGGCTGCCATCGCCGTCTCCAAGTTTCACCGCTTTCGCAGCCACTTTCTCAAGGCCCGTATCCATGCCGTCCGGCAGGATGTGCCAGGGGCCCGGACCGCCATGGCAGCCGGGCTGGAGCTGGCCAGTGAAAACCACTACATCGACTGGGTACGCCGCCAGTTATCCTGGGCCGTGCCGGTGCTGGTATCCTGCCATTCCATGGGCCTGATGCGCAACGACATCGAGTGGGTCTTGAAAGAGGCGGACACGGCAGCGGCCAGGGAGTCGCTTCTTCCCCTGAAACGGGCAAGGGGCGTCCGCGTCCGCCGTGCCGCGAACACGCTCCTGGCGGCATTGCCGCCGGCGCGTCAGCCGGATCCGCTTTCCATCCGCTGCCTGGGCGCCTTCGAGGTAGCCGTGGGCGACCGGGTCATTCCGCGGGAATCCTGGCGAAATGCCAAGGCGGCGACACTTTTCAAATACATGGTGCTCAAATCCTCCGAGGGGTTCATACCGAAAGAGGTCCTGCTTGAGCTGGTATGGCCCGACGAGCCTGAACAAAAAACGCGCCCGCGATTTCACGTGGCCATGACCTACCTGAGAAAGCTCCTGGAGCCGACGGTGAAGCGCGGCATCGCCTCGTCCTATATCCAGCGGCGAAACGACGGCTACCGATTGACCATCGGCGGCGGCGGCAGAATCGATTTCAGGGAGTTCACCGCGGCGCTTGCGGCTGCCAAAGGCGCGGACGGAAATGATACCCGTGCGGCCCTGGCCCTATATCTTCGGGCAGCGGTGATGTACACCGGCCCGCTTTTCGCGGAAGATCCCTACCTGGAGTGGGCAGTCGGTGACCGGGACAGGCTGGCGGGCGCCTATCTCGATGCCCTCTCCGGCATCATCGCCCTCTATGAAACAAGGGGCGACTGGAGAGGCGCCATCGAATACGCGGAAAAATACCTCTCCGAGGATCCCTGTGCGGAGCCCGTTTATGGCGCCTTGATGCGCTTTCATGCCCGTCTGGGGGAAACGCCGCAGATCGTCAGGGCTTTCGAAAGGTGCAGAACCGCCCTTTCGGCGCATCTGGACTGTGCGCCGGATGAGGGCACGCGGTCTCTATACAAGGCCCTGACGGGGAAAAAGGCCAGCCTTTGACCGGCAAACGC
>CAYOXD010000096.1:4679-12333 GCA_964407825.1 uncultured Desulfobacterales bacterium
GCATCATCGATGCCAATGGAGATTTGCGTTATTTTGTAGAACTGCCGATCCGTTCACGCAATCGTTTCGCGCTTTTCATGCAATTTAAACACTCGGCGGTCCATAATAATTGAGCAGGCCGGCCCCTGCTCCATGGGGGCAGGGGCCGGCCTGCCCAGAAGGGAATGAACATTCGAATCCCTATTCGCCGCGCCTGTAGAGCGTGCGCGATCGGACAAATCGCGCCGTCTGTTGTGCCACCCGCTGTCCGTCCATAGCCGAAGATGTAATTCCACCTGCGTAACCCGCGCCCTCCCCGCAGGGAAAGAGCCCCTCCACATGGGGGTGCATCAGGGTCACAGGATCACGGGGGATGCGAACCGGGGCGGAGGTGCGCGATTCAACGGCCACCAGCAGGGCTTCGCTGGTCAGAAACCCCCTGAGGCGCCGGTCGAAGATGATCAGGGCCTGGCGCAGGCAGCCGACGATGGCCGGCGGCAGCAGCTCATGTAAAGGGCTCGAGACAACTCCCAGCGGATAGGAAGTGGCCGGCAGGTTGGCCGATAGGATGCCGGCCATGAAATCGGTCATGCGCTGAGCCGGCGCCCTCTGGTCCTTTCCACCGCCCATGGCAAATGCGCTTTGCTCTAAGGCTTGCTGTAAATCCAGGTACCCGAAAGGCCATCGGGTCTCGAAATTTTTCACGTCTTCGGGGCGCACCTCGACCACCATCCCGGCATTGGCGAAAGGCCCGCGCCGGCCCGAAAAGCTCATGCCGTTGACAAGCAACTCGTTCGCATGAGTGGCGGTGGGGACGATCATGCCGCCCGGGCACATGCAAAAGGAGAAGACCCCGCGGCCCTCGCTCTGACAGGTCATGGTATAGGTGGCCGGCGGCAGATTGGGGTGGCGCGGTGTCTGGCGGTATTGAATGGTGTCGATGAGCCGCTGGGGGTGCTCCACTCTCACCCCGATTGCCAGCGGTTTGGGTTCAAGGGCGATGCCTGCCGCGTGAAGTCTGCCATAGATATTCCGGGCCGAGTGCCCCACCGCCAGAATGACGGCCGGCGTCCGGATGGCCTTGCCGTCCGCGAGCCGGACGCCTTTGATAGCCCGGTCCGCAATGATCAAGTCGGCAACGGCGGTATTGAAATGCAGCGCACCGCCGCAATCGTTAATGGTCTGCCTTATTCGCTGAATTACGCCGGGCAGCCGATTGGATCCGATATGGGGGTGGGCATCGATCAGGATGTCGGTTGAAGCGCCGTGCAGAACCAGCAGGTGCAGCAGCCGTTGGATGTCACCGCGCTTGTTGGCGCGCGTGTACAATTTGCCGTCGGAAAAGGCGCCGGCGCCGCCTTCACCGAAGCAGTAATTGGCCTGAGGATCCACCTGGCCGTGCCGCAGCAATTGCGCAATGCTTTTGCGGCGTGCTTCGACTTTCATTCCCTGTTCCAGCACAATGGGGCGGATGCCTTGTTCGATCAACTCCAGGGCTGCGAAATACCCGGCCGGACCGGCTCCGACGATAACCGCGCTGGGGTTGGGCGGGACCGGTTCGAAATGAAACTGCGGCGGGGTGGTGTCCGGGTCCATTTCCACCTGCAGTCTGAACCGCGGCCTCGAACGACGGGCATCGACAGACCGGCGCAGGATACGGTAGGTTCCAAAGCCGCCCCGGGATTGCTTCAGGATTTCACGCCTAATATGGTCCGGGTCGTTAATGTTGTCCGGATCAACCATGATCTCAATATGTTGGGTCAATGCGCCGCCTCCGTTCTTCAGAACCCTGGCAGTTCCATAGTATGAGATCGATGCTTTGTCATGGTATAAATTGGGTTGCCGGCAATTTCCGGACGCTCAGCCGGCGACATATCAGGTTTTGAAGTTGAGTGCATTCTTGGTGCCGGGCTTCAAAAATTCAGGGATGCGTTGCCCATCCCTCTGATCTTTAATTCCTTCCAGTCCCACCCTCGGGCGCTTTACTAAACCGCGGTCCCCTGATATAAGCGCCGGCATGAAACGTCGCATCATACATTTCGTTCACGTTCACGGACAGGTGCTTGGGTAGGACCATGAAATACACCCGCGTCAACATCGCCGCCTTCGGATATGAGCTGCCGCCCCACGTGGTGACATCCGATGACCTGGAAAAAAAACTCATCCCCCTCTATCAGGCCCTTCACCTGCCAAAGGGGCAACTGGCGGCCATTACGGGCATCCACGAGCGACGCTGGTGGCCCTCCGGCTTTCCCATGAAGGAGGGGGCCATCCTGGCCGGAAGACAGGCCCTTGCGGCCGCCGGCAGCACCATTCAGGCATCGGACGTGGGCATGCTGATCTATGGCGGGGTCTGCCGGGACCATTTGGAGCCTGCCACGGCCTGTGCCGTGGCCCACGGCCTGGGGCTGTGCGGCGACACCCACATCTATGATGTCTCCAATGCCTGTCTCGGGGTCTTGAACGGCATGGTCCAGGTGGCCAACGCCATCGAACTGGGTCAGATCCGGGCAGGTCTCGTGGTTTCCTGCGAATCGGCCCGCCAGATCGTCGAGTCCACCATGGACCGGCTCCTTGCCAACCGGGACATGGACACCCTCAAGCGCTGCATCGCCACCCTCACCGGAGGCTCCGGTGCCGTGGCGGTCCTGCTGGCGGATGCCACGTGTTTTCCCGCCGGCCATCGCCTCATGGGGGGAGCTGCCATGAGCGCTCCCGAGCATCACGGACTTTGCACCTGGGGCCCGAATACGGACCTTCCCACCGACTGTTCCCTGGTAATGGACACGGACTCGGTGGGGGTGCTGAAAAACGGCGTGGCCCTGGGGACCCGGACATTTGCCGCCTTCATGGAAAAGATGGGCTGGCCGCCGGGAAAACCCGACAAGGTCATCTGCCACCAGGTGGGCTCGGTCCACCAGAATACGATCCTGGAGGCCATCGGACTTCCCAAGGAAAAGGATTTCACCACCTTTCCCTTTCTGGGCAATATCGGCACGGTCTCCCTTCCCATCACCGCGGCCATCGCCCATGAGCGCGAGTTCCTGTTGCCCGGGGACAAGGTCGGCTTCCTGGGGATCGGCAGCGGGCTCAACTGCCTGATGCTGGGAATCGAGTGGACATGATATCTGATCTTCTCAAGAGGTGCCCCGCTCGACCGGCTGATGGAAAAAACTACCGCTCTCTTTTCCCCTTCGCCCCGCACTATATGGACATCGGGGGCTTTCGCTGCCACTACATCGACGAGGGGCGCGGGGAACCGGTTGTCATGGTGCACGGCAATCCCACCTGGTCCTTCTACTACCGCCGTCTGATCGCGGCTCTCTCCCCCTCCTGCCGCGCCATCGCGCTGGATCACATCGGTTGCGGACTTTCAGAGAAGCCGCCTGCTGACCGGTACGAATACACCCTGGCACGACGGGTATCCGATTTCACCGACTTCGTGGACCGCCTCCACCTTCAGGAAAAAGTCACCCTGGTGGCCCATGACTGGGGGGGCATGATCGCCATGGCCTGGGCCGTACGCCGGCCTGAAAGGATCCGGCGGCTCATCCTTTTCAATACGGCGGCCTTCATGCCGCCGGGCGGCAAACCGATCCCGGCCCGGCTGCGCCTGATCCGAAAGGTGAAATGCCTGTCCACCCCCCTTGTCCTCGGCGCGAACCTCTTTGCCCGCTCCGCCCTTTTCATGGCCACGCGAAAACCGCTTCCGCCCCAGGTCCGGGAAGGGCTCATCGCTCCCTACGACTCATGGCGCAACCGCATCGCCACCCTGCGCTTCGTTTTCGACATCCCCTTGGGGAGGGCCGATGCGGCCTACCGCCTCGTGCGCTCGGTGGAGGATCATCTCGACGCACTGGGCCATGCGCCCATGCTCATCTGCTGGGGAGCTCATGACTTCGTATTCGACCGGGACTACTTCAACGAGTGGCGACGCCGGTTTCCCAAAGCCCAGAGCCATTATTTTCCGGACGCGGGGCACTATGTGCTGGAGGACGAGGCGGATCGGATTGTAGCGCTGGTCAAGGATTTTATTGCCCTTAACAGTGAACTGTGAAAGGTATAGACGACTGAAAGCGAACTTGGGGAATGGCCAAGGCCGCTTTTCCTTAGGAATGGGGGTATCATGGAGCTAAGACATAATGCCAGGGGCGGTTCCCTCATCGTGATCCTGATCCTTCTGCTCCTTCTGGCAGCTGTAGGAGCCGGCGGGGTCTACGTTTACCAGACCAAATTCAAGGACCGGGGGCCTTCGAAGAAGAATCTGCCTTACACGACCATGAATGACGATCTGATCCGGTTCACCTTCTCAAAGCTGCCGAAGATCTACACCAGCCTCGTGGAAATCAACCGTCAGATCGCCCTGATCGACGGGGAACTTGCCCGTCTGGCCAGCCTCGAATCCAGCTATCCCCACGAGGAGCGAATCATCATGACGGAAAAGGAGGTCTGGCAACGCTTGAAAAAGCGCCTCAATGGCGTCCAGAAATCCCTTGATGACCAAATCGAAGCCCTCTTCGTCACCTATTCCGTCAATCCGGAAAAGGGCAAGGAGGCGATCCAGAACAACGCCCCCGGCATGCAGCAGTCGGCCGCCGATGTGCTCCAGGCCGCAAGACCCGAAACCGAACGCATTCAAATCGAGCAGCCAAAGAGCTTCATTGACAAGCTGAAAGCCAGATTCTTCAAATAGCGGACATGATATGACAGCAGCCCCGGAAACCCCCAAGCCATCGGACCCCCTCAATATCGCGACACATCTCGTTCATATGGCCCGGCGCTTCCCCCACCGCCGCGCGGTGGTGGTTCCCGCCGGAAGGGATCCCCATGGCCGGATCACCTATTCGCACCTGACCTTCCAGCAGCTGGACCGCGAATCCGACCGGCTCGCCTTCGGTCTGGAAGATGCCGGCATTCGCCGCGGCCTTCGCACGGTCCTGATGGTGAGACCCGGCATCGAGTTTTTCGCCCTGACCTTCGCCCTTTTCAAGGTGGGCGCGATACCTGTGGTGGTGGACCCGGGCATGGGCATCCGCCGCATGCTCCGATGCCTGGGTCAGACGCAACCCCGGGCCTTCGTTGGCATCCCTCTGGCGCACCTCATCCGCGTGCTCTTCCCCAAACCCTTTCGTACCGTTTACTCGAGTGTCACGGTGGGACGCCGATGGTTCTGGAAGGGGAAAACCTACCGGGAGCTGCAGGATCGGCCCTGGCAACCCTACCGGCCGGCCCCCACGACCCGGGAGGATGTCGCGGCCATTCTCTTTACAACTGGCAGCACGGGTCCCGCCAAGGGCGCCGTCTACACCCACGGCACCTTCGACGCTCAGATCCAGAGCATCCGAACCTGTCTTGATATCGGAGAGGGGGAGATCGATCTTCCCACCTTTCCCCTCTTCGCCCTCTTCGACCCGGCCCTGGGGATGACCGCGGTGATCCCGGACATGGATCCCACCCGACCCGCCGAGGTCAATCCCGAGCGCATCCTCGAGGCCATCGAAAACCAGGGGGTCACCAATATGTTCGCCTCCCCCGCGCTCCTGAACCGCGTGGGCCGCTACGCCAAGGAAATGGACATCCGGCTGCCGAGCCTGAAGCGGGTCGTCTCCGCCGGTGCGCCGGTCGGTGCGGACAATATCGAGCGTTTCAGCAGCCGCCTCAACGACGAGGCCCAGATTTTCACCCCCTACGGCGCCACGGAGGCCATGCCCGTTGCCCTCATCGGCAGCCGGGAACTCTTGGCGGAAACCGCCCCCTTGAGCGCCAAGGGCTTCGGTATCTGTGTGGGAAGACCCGTTCCCGGCATGGAGCTCAAAATCATCCGCATCACGGACGAGCCCATCGGCTCCTGGCAAGAGGATCTCGAACTGCCGGACGGCGAAACGGGCGAGATCACGGTGCGGGGCCCCGTCGTGACTCGCGCCTATTTCGAGGATCTGATGGCGGACGCCCTGGGGAAGATACGCGACGGAGACCACATCTGGCACCGGATGGGAGATCTGGGCTGGCGGGACAAGACCGGCCGGATCTGGTTCTGCGGCAGAAAATCCCACCGGGTGGAAACCGAGGCGGGCCCTCTCTTTACGATCCCCTGCGAGGCGATTTTCAACAGGCACCCGAAGGTGTTCAGAAGCGCCCTGGTGGGGGTGGGACCGGCGGGGACCCAGACGCCCGTCATCTGCGTCGAGCCCATGGGAAACCCTAGCGCCAGGGAGATCCGGGAGATCCGTGAGGACCTCCTGGCGACAGCCCGGGACCATGTTCTTCTGAAACCTGTCCAGACCCTTCTCTTTCATAGGAAGTTCCCGGTGGACATCCGGCACAACTCCAAAATATTCCGGGAAAAGCTCGCCGTTTGGGCTTCCCGGAAGACCGGAGGCGGAAAATGACACGCGTGCTCGTGACAGGCGGCGGCGGTTTTCTGGGAAAGGCCATCGTGCGGCAGTTGGTGGCCCGGGGCGATGATGTGACCAGCTTTTCACGGCACCCCCATGCGGCTCTGGAGCCCCTCGGCGTCCGGCAGGTCCTGGGGGATCTCAGAAATCCATCGGAAGTACAGCCTGCGTGCCGAGGGATGGATCTCGTTTTTCACGTGGCGGCCAAGGCCGGTGTGTGGGGAAAGACGCGGGATTTTTTCGACATCAATTTTCACGGCACCGAAAATATCCTCGATGCCTGCAGAAAAGCTGGCGTCGGTCGGCTGGTCTACACCAGCTCGCCCAGCGTGGTTTTCAATGGAAAGCCCATGGAGGGCGTGAACGAGGCCTGCCCCTACCCCAGGCATCACCATGCCCCCTACCCCGCCAGCAAGGCCATGGCCGAGCAGGCCGTTATGGCCGTGGGCACTAAAGACCTTGCCACCATCGCGCTCCGGCCCCACCTGATCTGGGGTCCGGAGGACAACCACCTGGTGCCCCGGATCCTCGCCCGCTCCCGGCAGCTGCGGATCGTCGGAACGGGCGATAACCGGGTGGACACCACCTATATCGACAACGCGGCCGATGCCCACCTCTTGGCAGCGGACGCTCTGTCCCAAAACCCCGCCCTTTCCGGAACCGTTTACTTCATCAGCCAGGGAGAGCCCATCCGGCTCTGGGACATGGTCGATGCCATCTTGAATGCAGGCGGCATCCCCCCCGTCACCCGGCGGATTCCTTACCGGGCCGCATGGGCCGTCGGCTGCCTCCTGGAGGCGAGCTACAAGCTCCTGCGCCTTAAGGCGGAGCCGCGCATGACGCGCTTCGTGGCCAACGAGCTGGCCACCAGCCACTGGTTCGACATCAGCGCCGCGCGCACCCATCTCGGCTATAGCCCAGCGGTCAGCACCCCGGAGGGACTGCGACGCCTGTCCCGCTGGCTCCAGGGCGGTACCCTCTACCCTCCCCTACTGATGCCTTGAAGGCCGAGTTGAGTAGTGATGGTTTTGCCGATACATTCCATCTCAGTGGAAGATATCGATCCTGCTGAATTGATGAGCCGTTTTTTGCTTACCGTAGTGATCTGATCGGCCAACGCTTTAGCTTTTTTACCACGAAATGTAACATAGGCTTCACTTGGGTAAAGCTTATCGACATTGCTCGTTAAAGGCACGACTTGAACTCTGTTCAGATATTGATTGGAAGCATCGTTGCTTACGATCACGGCTGGTCTCTGTTTGCGGGGTTCACCTCCGATG
>CAYOXD010000097.1:0-12257 GCA_964407825.1 uncultured Desulfobacterales bacterium
ACGATTACGATTACGATTACGATTACGACAACGACAACGACAACGACAACGACAAGGGCAAGGGCAAGGGCAAGGGCAAGGGCAAGGGCAACGGGGTCTGAAGGATGAAGTGTCGGATATCCCGGATCAACCGATATAGACGATGTTGCGGGAATCTTCCTTTTTCTCGTTCAGGACCACCACGCGGGTCTTTTCCAGGGAGTTGAAGGTGGTGGCACTGGCGGCGGTGTAGGCGCCCATCATGTGAGCAATCACAAGATCCCCGATTTCCAGTTCCGGCAGCAGGATATCCTCGGCGATGACATCCACGCTGTCGCAGGTGGGTCCGGCCAGGACGCTCCGGTGCTGGGTGTGGGATTTCCGCAGGACCGTCATCGGATATCGGGCCCCATCGAAGATGCGGCCGCTGAAGGAGCCGTATACCCCGTCGTCCAGATAATACCACCACCTGTCCTGCCGGCGGGCCTTTCCCACCACGCTGGTGACGGCGGTCATGGCCGGCGCTGCCAGGTACCGGCCGGGCTCGGCGATGATCCGCAAATGCTCCGGCAGGGTTTGAAGGGCCCTTCGGATCGGTGCGCAAAACGCATCGATGTCCATGATTCCGGCCTCGTAGGAAGCCGGGAACCCGCCGCCGATGTTCAGAACGCTCATGGTCATATCCATGGCCTCGGCCCGCTCCATCAACTCGCGGCAGGCCGTGATGGCCGCCACGTGAGCGTCCGGCGTCCGGGACTGGGATCCCACATGGAAGCAGAGCCCCTTCACATGGATGCCCATGTTCCGGGCCTGGTGGATCAGGTGCAGCGCCTCGTCCGGCGCGCATCCGAACTTCTTGGACAGATCCACCACCGCATCCCGCCCCCTGAAACTCACGCGCAGGAAAAGCCCCACCCGATGACGGTAGGACCGGAACTTTTCCAGCTCCAAGGGATTGTCCACCACAAAGGTGGTGCACCCGAACCGGAGCGCCTTTCGTATATCTCCGTCTTTTTTGACGGGGTGGGTAAAGATCGTCCTTCGGGGATTGATATTCAACGACTGCAGCAGCCGAATTTCACCAAAGGAGGCCACATCGAAGAAGACGCCCTCCTGACGAAGGGTAGCGAGAACGGACGGGTGGGTCAGCGCCTTGATGGCATAGTACATGTCCACCTCCGGCAGGGCCGCCACCAGGCGGCGGTACTGCCGTCGCAAGGTGTCGCAGTCCATCACCAGAAGGGGCGTGCCGTGCGTCTGTGCCACCTTGCGGCAGGCCTCGGCTTCGATCATCAGCCGATCGTGCCAGGTCCGTTCCGATTGAACCAGCGAGGGCGTCTTCATTTGATAGCCGTATCTATGGCGACCTTCACGTACTGAGGCAAGGCGAAGGACGCCTGGTGAAGTGCGGGATGGTAATAACGGGTCTCCAAATCGGCCTCGGCGTACCGCTTTTCCAGGGTTTCCAGGGGAACCCCGCGCAGGGTCTCATCGTCCGTTGCCCACCCAAAGGCCATGATGCCGCCCACATAGGTGGGAACCGATGCGCTGAAGAAGGACCAGTCCTTGAACACCTTGGACAGGTGGCCCGCCGTGTTGCGCACCTCATCCAGCTGCATAAAGGGAACCCCATTCTGGGTGACGAGAACACCTCCTGGTGCCAGGCATTTCCGGCAGGCCGCATAGTAGGTTTCTTTGAAGAGGACCTCGCCCGGTCCGATGGGGTCTGTGGAGTCGGTAATGATCACATCGAAGGTTTCCCCGCAATTCTGGACAAAATCGATGCCGTCCTGGATGACGACCCGGGTGCGCGCATCGTCGAAGGCCCCCTGGTGGTGATTGGGCAGGAACTTTTTGCATATGTCCACCAGCTCCCCGTCGATTTCCACGAGGGTGGCCTGGGCGATCTGCCTGTGCCGGAGGACCTCGCGCAGCATGCCGCCGTCACCGCCGCCGATGACCAGCGCCCTTCGGGCGTTGCCGTGGGCGAAAATCGGGACATGGGTGAGCATCTCGTGATAGACGAACTCGTCGCGCTCCGTGGTCTGGATAATGCCATCGAGCGCCATCACCCGGCCGAACTTGGCATTATGGAATATTAACAGGTGCTGGTGTTCGGTCTGACTCTCAAAATAGACCTTGTCCACGCTGAACAGCTGGCCATAGGCATCATATAGAGTCTCAACATACTGTTTCATCATGAGTTACCACCCCTCTTCGGTATTCCCGGACCACGCAGTGCTTGGGGGTAAAGACGCTTTTAATGATGTCGATCGCCTTTTGCGGTTCCGAATCCCCGCACATGAAGACATCGAATGCCGCAAACCCGCGCTCGGGCCAGGTATGAACGCTGATGTGGGATTCCGCCAGCACCGCCACCCCCGATATGCCCCCCTCCGGAGTGAAATGGTGCAGGTGGATATGAAGGAGGGTCGCACCGGCCGCCTGGATCGCCCTGTGGAAGGTGCTTTCCATCAGGCCCAGATCATCCACCCCCTCTGCGCCCCATAGATCGACAATCAGGTGGGTCCCGGCAAATTCAACGCCATCCCGCCTGATGAAATGATCTTTGGAAGCGGCCCCGCTATCGGGGGGGGTATATGAGGGCCAGCGGGAAATGGTTTTATCGGTATCAATCGGAGGGATTGGAATCCTCTCCAAGGCAGCGACGGTGGTATGCGTCATTGGCATCACTCCTTATGAAAAACAACACCCTAATTTAGTAAGGCGCCGTTTTTTTGGAGCGGCGCCGTTTTAGGAAAACATAAATCCTCTTTGGTTGGTTTTAGGTTGGGCGGGATTTTACCGATTTATTAACGAAATACAAGAAAAAATTGAGGCCCGTTTCATTTTTTCGCTCCGGGCCGGCCGCTATATCGTATTTTATTTTAAAAAAACGTTTGGTTATATGATTTCTGGGGCTTTGTTTCAGGCGGTTTGCCATGGGCAAGGACACGCCTCCCTTTTCCTGATTTTCAGGGTGGAAAATCGGGGAGCCCTGCCCTGCGCTCGCCAGGGAGGCAATGCGACCGCGGATGGGGTTAGCCCCGGATTTATAGAAATGCCATTGACAATGGTACGCCTTCGGGAATAAAATAAATAGGATACGGAGGTTGTATGAACGCGGAAGGCAGTACCTTGGCCGGCAAGATAGCGGCCATCCTGACAATTGGGTTGCTAATTCAACTGACTGTCCATTGCACCCCACCGGAAAATCCATCCGACCGAACTCCCGAGAGTACCTTGTCGAGCATCCTGAAGAGGGGAACCCTGACGGTTCTCACGCGAAATGCGCCAACGACGTATTACCAGGGATCCCGTGGGCCGATGGGCTTTGAATATGATCTTATGTCCCGTTTCGCCAAATATCTGAACGTCGGTCTCAAGATCAAGCTAATGGACAACGTTGGTGATATCCTGGATGCCATGGACAAGGGGGATGCCGACCTGGCATCGGCCGGCATCGTGAGGGCGGATCAGAGTGGCAAAACGTATCTGTTCGGTCCCAGCTATTGTTCCGTCAAGGAGGAGGTGGTCTACCGACGGGGCAGCACGAGGCCCCGGGATGTAAAGGACCTCCTGGGATACACGATTCTTGTCACAACGGGAGGTTATGGTGAAGCGCTGTTAAAGAGGCTGAAAAAAAAGTACCCGGGGCTCACCTGGTCCACTACCGATCAGCTGTGCATCGAGGAGATCCTGGAAAAGGTGTGGCGCAAGCAGGTCGATTGCACCATCACCGACTCGCATATCGTGGCCATGAATCGGCGGTATTTCCCGGAGCTGGCGGTTGCCTTTGTCCTGAGCGGCCATGAGCCCCTTGGCTGGGTGATCAAACCGGGCAGTGACCGGCTCCAGGCCGCCGTTGATACCTGGTTTAAAAAGTTCAAGGCCTCAGGGCGGCTGTCCGAGCTCACGGAACACTATTTTGGCCTCAAGAATCGTTTGAATTACGTAGACATCAAGATGTTCCATCGCCGGATCAAGAGCCGGCTGCCCAAGTTGATGCCTGAATTCCTGGAAGCATCGGCCCGGTACCGGCTGCCATGGGAGCTTCTGGCCGCCCAGGCCTACCAGGAATCTCATTGGAAGGCCGGGGCCGAAAGCCCAACAGGCGTTCGGGGCGTCATGATGCTCACCCAGGAGACCGCCTCATCCCTGGGGATCGAAGACCGGGTGGATCCGGCAAAGAGCATCCGTGGGGGGGCTAAGTACCTGGCCCATCTGCTGAAGCGGGTGCCCAAGAGTGTCACCGGGGAAAACCGCATCAAATTTGCGCTGGCTGCCTACAATATTGGCATGGGGCACCTGTACGACGCCCGGGAGCTAGCCCGGAAGCAGGGGAAAAATCCCGATTCCTGGCAGTCTCTGCGGGAAACCCTTCCCCTGTTGGCGCAAAAAAAATACTATAGCAGGCTCACCTACGGCTATGCCCGGGGCACGGAACCGGTCCAGTATGTGAATGCCATTTTTACCTATCGGGATATTCTGGAAAAATTCTATGCCATGTCCGAAGATTAGAACCGTTCGATCAGCTTATCGATCAGGAAGGTGCTCTCCTGCATCGCCTGTTTGCTGAAGGGACCAAACCACTCGGCAATTTTAGCGAACTGATCCTTGAATGCCTTCTTATCCATCCGTTCAAGCATTTCCAGGTTTTCCGCCAGGGATGCCAGGTAGGATTTGAGCAGGGCGATCCGTTCCGGTGAGGCGAAAATGATTTCGGAATAGAGGGAGGCGTCCTGGGCGAACAGCCGGCCCACCATCGCCAGTTCCAACCGGTAAATGGGACTGGAAAAGGCCAGGGACCGGGTCAGATCGAGCTGGCGCTGGCACAGGAAGCGGCCAAAGGCAAAGGTGGCAAAGTGGCGCAGGCACTGGACAATCGCCATGATTTCATCGTGCTCGTCCGGGTCGGTGCGGACCATGACAGCTCCCCAGAGCCGCAATTGATCCATGACCCATTGGCAGGCGGCCGGATCCCGGCCCTCGGTCACCGCCACGATCTGCCGGTCCATGCTGGAGGTGGTGGGTCCGAAGAGGGGGTGCAATCCCACCACGGGCCCCGGATGGGTCGTCAGCATGGCATCCATGGGCTGCCGCTTGGTGCTGGTAAGATCTGTTAAGACACAGGTGGGGGGCAGATGCGGCGCAATTTTTCCGATGACGGAGACCGTCACGTCGATGGGCACGCTGATGATGGCCAGGTTGATGTCCCGGCAGAAGGTGTCAACCTTCGGCCAGTCAGTGCTTCGCATGCTTCTGACCTCATACCCGGCGTTTGAAAAATAGGAGAGGAAGTATTGTCCCATGCCACCGCTTCCGCCCACAATGAGGACCCTGGCGCCGGGAAAGGTGCCTTTCCGTGCGATCCTATCGGCTTGCTCCGCGCGGGATCGATGCATGATGCACCGGAAAAGTTCCTCCACATAATCCGGATCCAGCCCTGCCTCGGCCCCCCGTGCCCGGCGATCCGAAACGATGTCCTCTTCCCGGCCCGGATGGCAGACCGCAAGGTTGTGCGATTTTTTCAAGGTGCAGATGGCATCCACTTCCTGGCGTCGCTTTGCCAGAAGCGCGATGATCTGCCGGTCGATGGCATCGATATTCTCTCGCAGGGTGCCCAGTTGGTTGACAACGGGTTGGGGCAGATCCGAGACGGCGGTAACGGGTGTTTGCTGGGGGTGCTTCTCTTTCATAGCCTCCGGGACTTCACATCTGGAGTTCAGGCCTCGGCCCTGGTTCATGGAGATCCGGTGACCTTGCCAAGAATATTTTTTCAACTCTATAATACAGGCACGGATTTTTTTCCATAGGATCCTGGCGCATCGACAGGGCATGGCGATCGTGTTATCTTTTATTGTAACCGATTACCTGGAATCGTTGGCGAAAGGATATCTGCCGCGTCATGAGCATAGAGAGACGAACCCGTAGGAGTATCCTGGCGGTTGATGCGGGGTTGGCCGCCAATTTCGTTCTGGCGGCACTGAAGACCGGTTTTGGCGTGGTGGGTCACAGCCCGGCCCTCCTTGCCGATGGGATCAACTCCACCTCGGATGTGGCTTATGGCATTGTCGTTCGCATATTCATGCGACTTTCCAACAAGCCGGCCGATGACCGGCATCCTTACGGTCACTCGCAGATGGAGAGTATCGCGGCTGTGGTCGTCGGTGCGTTCGTCATTACCACGGCCGTGGCCATATTCTGGAATTCGATCAGTACGGTGTACGATTTGTGGACGGGCAACGAGGTCTCCCATGGCGCCACTCTGGCCGCTCTGTATGTTGCGCTTTTCACAGTTTTACTTAAGTCTTGCCTTGCCGTCTGGACCTTCAGGATCGGCCGGCAGACTCGAAACTTGGCCGTTGTCGCCTATGCCCGTGATCATCGTAACGATGTGTTTTCCGCGCTTGCCGTCACCTTGGGTATCTACTTCGGTCGAGTGGAGTTTCCCTGGGTGGACCCCATGGCCGGTGCACTGGTTTCCCTGGTTATTCTGCACACGGGCATCGAAATCCTGCGGGATGCCTCCTCCGATCTGATGGATTCGGTTCCCGGCGGGGATCTGTCACGGCGCATGACCCAATTGATCGGCGCAGTTCCGGGGGTGGAACAGATCGAGCAAATTCGGGCGCACCGGTTCGGGGTTTACCTCATCGCCAATGTCACCATCGGTGTGGAAGGGGCCCAGAGCGTGGCCGAGGGGGATAAGATCGCCACCCGGGTTGAGCGGACCCTCCTGGACAATATCGAATTTATGCGCTGGGTTCATGTCCACTTCCACCCCAGCGGATCCAATGAAGCGGATTTGGAATTGGATGGGCCTATCCGTAGTTCGAAGCGGGGTCGCCTGTCCTCTTTTCCTTGAATCGTCAGCCCTGGGCGCGCCGAGCCGCAAGCCGCTTTTTTGCATATCCCGCGGCCTCCAGGCCCGCCACGCATCCCTCGCCCACCGATTTGGCGATTTGCCAGGGAGGACCGCAGATGTCACCCGCGGCGTAAATGCCGGCAAGATTGGTTTCCTGTTTCCGATTGACCTGGACATACTTCATTTCATCATCGAGCCGAAGGCCAAGGCTCAGGACCAGTTCCTTCAGTCCCTTGGCGCCCAATTCGATAAAGACGCCGGTCAGGGACAGGCGTTGGCCGTCGGACAGCACCAGCGCCTCCACCGAGTCGGTCCCCTCGATGGCCTTGACGGTGGCATCCTGATGGACAATGGCGGCGCTTTCCCGCAGCTTTCTCTCCAGCGTCTGGGTCAACTTCATCCGCTCGCATACCAGATGGACGGTGTCGGCAATTTGGGTCATGGTCAGGGCGGCGTCGGCAGCCGCGCTTTCATTTCCGATAACGGCAACGCTTTCTCCCCGGAAAAAATTGCCATCACAGTCCGTGCAGTAGCTGACGCCCCTTCCCAGGAACTCCTTTTCTCCGGGAACGCCCAGGGTGTTTCGGGAGGTGCCGGTGGCGATAATGATGGCCACGGCATCGATCCTGTCGTCCCCTTCGGTGGTGACCCGGTAGCCGCCGTCCCGCGGTTCGATGCGCAAGATATCCTCCTCCAGAAAGGCTGCCCCGAAGGTTTTAGCCTGGAGCCGTCCCTTTTTGAGCATCTCCTCTCCAGTGAGGTCTGATATGAACGCAACATTTTCCACATGGGCCCGGTATAGGCTGCTGTTGCTTTCCTTCCCCAATACGAGAACGGACACCTTCTTTCTCACGGCATGAATGGCCGCCTGAATGCCGGCTGGGCCGGTGCCCAGAATCACCAAGTCAACTGATTGAATTTTATTCATGTTTCCCTCTTCCTGGAATGGATATTGCTGCCGTCCTCACCCATCCGTGTTTGCCGCCGGGTTGGGAGACACAGGGGCAAGTTCGGCATTAATATAGCCAAGGCCGATTATAGTCCATCTAAGGCTGACAATGGCCGGTTTGTCAACGCTTAGAACCTGTATTCCTTCCGGCCTGTCCAGAGCGCATCCTACGGTCACGTGACGCTGTTGCGTGTGGCGCCGAGCGCCTGGCCGAACACGGCCGGGTTTAATGACCCTTGTTCAGTTAGAATCGCTGGCGAGCTGCCGGCACCGTTGCAATGGCAGGGCATCTCTAGTAGGGTGGCGTTCATTCCTTGGAATACGGAGATGTGCCTGTATCTTGAAAACGGACTACGATGTGATAGTGGTGGGGGCCGGGCCGGCGGGCGCCGCGGCTGCCTACGATTTGGCGGTGGGTGGACGGTCTGCGTTGCTGTTGGACCGGTTCGCGTTCCCGAGGCCGAAGCCCTGTGCCGGCGGTTTGACGGTGAAGGCATGCCGTGCCCTGCGATACGATATAGATCCGGTCGTCCAACGGGTGTGCCGACAGATGGTGATTGCAAGGGGGGTGAAACGTCATCGGACCCTGGCGGTCGATACCCCCCTCGTGTTCATGACCCGGCGAAAGGAGCTGGATCACTTCTGCCTGAACCGGACCTTGGAGGCCGGGGTCGATTTCCAGGTGGTCAAGAAGATAGCGTTCGTGACCGAACGCAAGGGGTATGTGGAAATCGGGGCCGATGGGGCGGTGCTCAGGTCGCGATATCTCATCGGTGCCGACGGTGCCAACAGCCTCATCCGGCGCCTGTGCGCCCCCTTTCCCGAATTCTATAAGGGCTTTGCCATCGAAGCCAGGGTGGCTGTCACCGGAGCGGTGCGCCACACCATGACCTTTGATTTCGGGAGAGTCCCCTGGGGGTATGGATGGGTGTTTCCAAAGGATGGCCACGTGAATGTGGGACTCTACACCTGTCGGTCCGGGGTGAGGCTCAAGGCCCGGCAGGTGGCGGCCTATGCAAGGGAGAAAACCGGCGCGGCCGGGGTTGAAAAAATGGCGGCCCATCCCATCGGCCTGGGGGGATGGGCGTACGAGCCCGCGTCCAATCGAATCTTCCTCGCAGGGGACGCGGCGGGACTCGCCGATCCCCTGCTCGGAGAGGGGCTTCATAATGCCATCAGGAGCGGTCAGGCGGCTGCCGGGGCGATCATGGCCGCCGAGGCCGCCCGGTCTTCCCCGCCAGCCACCCGTTACCGGGAACTGCTTGCCCCCATAAGAGCCGATCTTCTCAGGGCCGCCCGGGCGGCCAGCTGGTTTTACCGGTTTCCGGCGCTGGGGTACGCCATATTGACCTTGCCGTCCGTCAGGCATCGGCTTACCCATGGGTATGCCGACGGAAGCCCCTTAAGCGCCATCGACATTCTTCCCCGCCTTCACCGACTGGTGGTCGCCTTGCGGCGGTGGACCGGGAACCGGTCCTGCCTATAACTTGTCCGAATGGGATTTCATATAGGCCGCCACCCCCTCGGGGGAGGCGCTCATGCCCGGATCCCCCATTTTCCAGCCGGCCGGGCAGACCTCTCCATATTTTTCGTGATGCTGGAGCGCGTCCAGGATCCTCAGCATTTCATCCACGTTCCGGCCCAGGGGCAGGTTGTTGACCACCTGATGCTGCACGATGCCGTCCCTGTCAATCAGAAAGGACGCGCGCAGCGCAACTCCCTCGATGGGGTGTTCGATTCCATAGGAACGGGTAATCTCATGCTTGACATCGGCCACCATGGTAAACTGGATGGGCCCGATCCCCCCCTCGTCCAGCGAGGCGGAGCGCCAGGCGAAATGGGTGAACTGGGAGTCGATGGAAATGCCCACGACCTCGGCATCACGCTCCTTGAACTGTTGGACACGGTGGTGGTGAGCGATGATCTCCGTCGGGCAGACGAAGGTGAAATCCAGGGGCCAGAAAAACAGCACCACATATTTGCCTTTGAGACTGGACAGATTAAAGTCTTCAACGATTTGACCGTTTGGAAGGACCGCCGGTGCGGTGAAATCCGGTGCCGCCCTTGTCACGAGTATGCTCATAGGACCCTCCTTTTCCTGAAATTGCCCAAGGGATTCATGATTTTTCCCCTCTTATCCTTTTTATCAGCCATGGGATAAAAAAGGAAAAGACAAAGAGGGCGATGGAAAAAAAAACCTTGAAGGAGACAAGCGCTTTCCAGTTCCCGGACGCCCAGACCGCTTTCAGTGTTCCGATAAAAAAGGTGAAGATAAAGGTCCCCACCGTAATGCCCAGCCCCGTTCCGAACAGGTAATCACGGAACGATACGCCGGTCAGGCCCATGCCGAAATTCATGGGGGTGTAGGGAAAATAAATCAGCCGCAGATAGAGCACGGTGGCAAACCCGTTTTTTTGAATGGCCTCGTCGTACCGTTTCAGGCGGTCGCCGATAAGGGTCGTGGCAAAGTCACGCCCCAGGGTCCGACCGATGAAAAACGCGGCGCTGGCTCCCCCCATGGCGCCGATCCAGACATAGACAAACCCCCAGTAGGCGCCATAAATGGCGGCCCCCAGTCCGGTCAGCAGCGATCCCGGCAAGAAGAGACATACCCCCACTGTGTAGATGAGCACAAAGACCAGGGGGCCCCAGGCACCGGCGGATGCGGTTACCCTTTCCAGGGCATCACTGGACAGATACGCTCTGAGAGGGGTGAAACGGACCAGGAGAACGGCACCGACCACGAAACCCAGAAGAAGGAGGGCTTTTAATACGGTTGTTTTCTTTTTCTTCGCTGGTTGTTGCATCATTGTCCGCAAGCCCTCTCCTTAAGATTGAACAGCAGCTTCAACCCCTTTTCACCCTGAAATTTCTCGCTCATATGTTCTCGATCAGGGCTTGAATCATATGCAGCAGATCATCGGCCTCAGGGGGCTTTTCCATATATCCGTCCGGCTCTGGGGGATCTTCCCCCCGGGCCACGCTCGAGAGAGCCACGTAGTGGAAAAAAGTTTTTTTGGCAATGGCGGAAAGCATGATGATAGGAATGTGCTTCAGGCCTGTGGTGGATTTGAACTCCTGAAAGGTCTGAATGCCATCTTCTATCCGAGGCATCATGACATCCAATATGACAAGATCGGGTGCGCGGGTCCGGGCCATTTCCATGGCGCGGCTTCCGTTATCCGCCGTCAAGGCCTCATATCCACCCGTTTCGGCAACCGTGGAAACAAAAATGCGCATATCCGCCTCGTCATCCACGACGAGGATGGTTTTCTTCGAGTGCTGCTCGTTCATAAGGTCAACCGCTCCCTGTTTTGGCGGGTGGATCCATATCCTCGGAAATTGAAACCTTGATGCCAGGCACCTTGCCTCCTGCCGGCGTCAACAGGTCCGAAAGGGCTGAGGCGATATCCGGAAAACGGAAGGTGAAACCGGCCCGAAGCAGCCTTTCCGGAACCGCGCGGCAGCTGGCAAGCAGCGCATCGGCAAATTCTCCGAGGGCCAGCCGCACCAGAAACGCCGGTGCGGGCAGGCGGGCCGGCCGGTGCAGGGCCCGGCCCAGGGCATTGGCAAGATCACGGTTGCGGATGGGCTCCGGTGCGCAGAAATTAAAGGGGCCTCTGGCGTGGGGGGTATCGAGCAGATAGCGGGTGGCCTCGGCAAGATCCCACATATGGATCCACGGAAACCATTGCGAACCCTCGCCGACCGGCCCTCCCCCAAACAGGTTGAATATCCTCCGCATCATGGCCAGCGCCCCGCCGTCCCTGCCCAGCACGATGCCAAAACGCATAACGCCGACCCGGGCACCCTTTTCCCCCGCAGTTAAGGCCTCGGCTTCCCATTCCCTGGCGAGGGTTCCCAGGAAATCCTCCTGGCAGGGCTCGGATTCGCCGATAATGTCGTCCTCCCGGCTGCCGTAGTATCCCACTGCCGATGCATTCAGCAGCACCCCGTTCCAGTGTACCGGCAGGGCCTTCACCAGGTTCCGGGTGGTCAGCACCCGGCTGTCGAAAAGGCGCCGTTTATACCGATCCGTCCACCTCCGGAAGATGGAGCACCCCGCCAGGTTAACGATGGCGTCGGAATCGGCCGCTGCGGCCTGCCAGGGGCCTTCCCGGGTGGTGTCTGCCGCCTCGTACCGGAAACGTTCGTGCGCGATGGCCTTCGGGTTCACCCTTCTGCCCACTGCGGTGACCCGATGCCCCGCCGCCAGCAGGTGAAGGGAAAGGAATCTGCCGACAAAACCCAATCCGCCGGTGATTAAAATGTTCATGGCCCACCTCCCTCCTTCGGGCGATGTGGCCGCCCCTGGCCTTCATGTGAAACTGCTTGGGGTGATTCGAGGCTACGTTTAGAGCAATTAAACGCTATCAATCTAGCATGGTCATGCCCGAGAGGTCAACCATGGGGTGTTGCAGGCAGCGATTCCAACTGAACAAGGTTCATTAGACCCGGCCG